>NZ_QUCG01000013.1:0-71931 GCF_003473645.1 Prevotella sp. AM23-5
TTAAATTATAGTGTTGCGGAATTAAGGTATGATTAAAAAAATGAAATTTCGTAAATTTATGCTGTTAGGAGCCCTAGGGGTAGCGCTCTTAACTGCTACTTCTTGCGGCACACCGAAGGATGTAGCCTACTTTCAGGATTTAAACAACAATCCTGATACCGTTATCACCCTGCAGAACAAAGTTATTACTGTAAAGCCTACTGATAAGATCTATATCGGAGTAAAGAGCAAGGATCCGCAGATCTCACAGCTCTTCAATCTTACAGGCGGTACAAACAGCGGTGGTACTTACAATATGTCGCAGGATGCCTATTACTATACTGTAGATAGCAAGGGAAATATCGATTTCCCTGTAGTAGGAACCATTCAGGTAGCAGGATTAACCCGTGAGCAGATCGCAGAAAAGGTGAAGAAATCACTCCTCGACGCAAGTCTCGTCAAGGACCCAACAGTAACTGTAAGTCTCAGCAACCTCCATTATTCTATGATGGGTGAAGTGGCAAAGCCAGGTCAGTATGCCATCGAAGAGGAAAAGGTGACTATCCTCGATGCCATCAGCAAGGCAGGCGATCTCACCATCCAGGGACGCAGAAACGATGTGATGGTACTCCGTCAGGAAAACGGCCACCAGAAAGTTTACAAAATCGACCTCTGCTCCGGCAAGGATATCTTCAGTTCTCCTGCTTACTATCTCCAGCAGAACGATGTGGTATATGTTACACCTAACGATACCAAGAAGAGAAGCTCTACTCTCAACGGAAATACCGTACAATCTACGGGTTTCTGGATGAGCATCTCATCTCTCATCGTTACCATTCTCACATTCTTGAAAGTTAATTAATATCAACAAAAAATGATACAGAATACAACTCCGGCGAATCAGCCAGCACAGCCAAATCCGATGGCTCGACCTAACCAGGAAGAGGATTTCATCCGTATTCAGGATCTCCTCTATCTCTGTCTGACACAGTGGCGTTGGTTCATCCTCTCACTGGTTGTAACCTGCGGCATCGCCATTTATTACAACCTCACCACCCCTAATGTATATCAGCGCACTGCATCCCTGATGATCAAGGATGAGAGCAAGGCGCAGGGCATTGGCAGCGATGTAGCTTCCATGTTCTCCGATATGGGTATGGGAAACATGAAGAGCAATGTAAACAATGAACTCATTGCCATTCAGTCACCAGCCGTTCTCCTCGAGACCGGTAAGAGATTGAAACTTGATGTGGATTATGCCATCGATGGACGTTTCCATAAGGAGGCACTCTATGGCGCAGATCTCCCAGTCACAGTAGATTTCGTAGGATTCACCGATGAGCAGAGCGGAAGCTTTAAGCTCCAGCTCAAGGGCGATGGCTCTTATGTTATCAGTAAGCTCAAGGGAGTTACCCGTGATAATCTCCCAGTAGATGACAGTGATGAAATCACCGGTAGAATCGGACAGATCATTCGCACTCCATTGGGTAAGATCAAGGTGGATAAGGCTCCTGCCTTCACACAGTTTGTTTCTGGTGAAGACGAACCGGTACTCTATGTATCACGTTCCAATGTTTATGCAATGACCGACCGCATCAAGGGTTCCCTCTCTGCTAGTCTGAGCGATGTGAAATCTACCGTCATCGACCTTACTTATAAGGATGTGCTTGCTAAACGTGCAGAAGATGTCATCAACAACATTATCATCGTTTACCGCAAGAACTGGTTGGAGGATAAGAACCAGATGACCATCTCCACCTCTCACTTCATCACTGAGCGATTGGGCGTCATCGAGCGTGTGTTGGGCGATGTGGATAAGAATATTTCAACCTTCAAGAGCAGCAATCTCCTGCCTGATGTAGAGGCTGCCGCACAGCAGTATATGCAGAAGAGCACCGAGGTTGATAAGCAGATTATGGATCTCAATTCCCGTCTCGCCATCGCTCAGTATATCCGAAATTATCTTACTGGTAAGGTTGGCAAGAACCAGCTTCTTCCATCTAATACCGGTATCGAGAGCCCTGGTATCGAACAGCAGATTACCGAGTACAATAAGAGTCAGTTGGAGCGCAACAATATCGTCGCCAACTCCAGCGAGCAGAACCCATTGGTAGCAGATTATGATCAGAGCCTTACCTCTATGCGCAAGAGCATCTCTGCTAGTCTCGATAACTTCGTGGTAACCCTGAAGACTCAGTTGGGCACCCTCCAGGCTAACGAGGCTGCTACTACTTCTCAGATTGCCAGCAATCCTAACCAGGCGAAGTACCTGCAGACTGTTGGCCGTCAGCAAAAAGTTAAGGAGGCGTTGTATCTCTTCCTTCTCCAGAAGCGTGAGGAGAACGAGTTGTCTAAGGCGTTTACCGCATACAATACCCGTATCATCACCCCTCCAACAGGAGACAACACCCCTGTGGAGCCGGTTCGTCGCAAGATCTTGCTCATCGCTTTGGTATTGGGCTTCCTTATTCCAATGGTAGTCATCTATATCCGTGAGAAGGCAAATACCACCGTTCGTGGCCGTAAGGATCTCAAGAAGGTCAACGTACCATTCCTCGGCGAGATTCCATTCTCTATCAGCCGCAAGAACCGTCCAACTCTCGAGCAGCGCATCAAGTTCTGGAAGAAACCTAAAGAGGTTCGTATGATTGTGGTGAAGGCAGGCAAGCGCGATATCGTCAACGAGGCTTTCCGCGTATTGCGTACTAACTTCGAGTTCACCATCGGAACCCATCCGGAGCAGAATGTCATTGTGTTCACTTCATTTAATCCTGGTTCTGGTAAGAGTCATATTGCTGCCAATATGGCGATGTCGCTCGCTATCAAGAAGAAGAAAGTTTTGTTGATTGATGGTGACCTCCGCCATGGTTCAACCTCTATGTTGATTCATAGTCCGGGCGAGGGATTGAGCGATTACCTGAATGGTAGAATCACCGATATTCACGACATCCTCTATAAGGGTGAGGAAAACGGATTGGTTAAGGGTTTTGATGTGATTCCTATCGGAACCATCCCTCCAAACCCAACCGAGCTTCTCTTCACTCCATTGCTGGAGCAGATGATTAAGACCATGCGCGAGGAGTATGATTATGTATTCATCGACTGTCCACCTATCGAGGTCGTCGCAGATACCCCAATATACGAACAGTTTGCCGATCGTACAATCTTCGTGGTTCGTGCCGGCTTGATGGAGCGCAGCATGTTGCCTGAGGTGAATGCCCTCTACAAGGAGAAGAAGTTCAAGAACATGACATTGATTCTGAACGGAACCAAGGCACAAGGCGGCAGATATGGCAGCCACTACGGCTATGGTTACGGCTATGGTTATGGCTATAACTATAATAAGGAAAAGAATGGGGGGGCAAAATCTTAAATAATTGGATTATAGAATAATAGAAACAAATGTTTAAATTCTTCCAGAAAATATTTAATCAGAGTATGCCATCAGGGGAGCGAGAGCTTCTCCCTGGTGGCATTGATTTTCATTGTCATATCCTTCCAGGGGTTGATGACGGATTTCAGGATCCGGAAAAGAGTCTGGAGCAGTTGAGAATCTATGAGGCGATCGGCATGAAGGAAGTGTGGTTCACCCCACATATTATGGAGGATGTACCGAATGAGCCGGAAGAACTCCGCCGTGTCTTTGCAGATTTCAAGGAGAAGTATCTTCAGGATTTTGCCCAGCGACATCCTGGATATCAGGCATCAGGAGCTGAAGGAGCGAAGCAATCTTCTGCGACCGATGCAGAGCCGTTGCAATTGCATTTGGCTGCCGAGAATATGTTGGATGCTCTTTTCGAGCGTAGATTAAAGGCGAACGATCTTCTTCCGTTAGCCGAAAAGTATCTCTTGGTAGAGACTAGTATATTCGCCCCACCGATGAATTTCCGAGGCTTGTTGGAGCGCATCAAGAATAAAGGCTATACCCCGATTCTTGCTCATCCCGAGCGCTATCTGTATATGAAGAAAGAGGATTACGAGGCATTGAAGTCCCAGGGCATCAAGTTCCAGCGCAACCTCTTCAGTCTGAAGGGGCAGTATGGTGAGCGGGTTCAGAAGCGTTGCCGTCAGCTTCTGAAGTGGCAGATGTATGATTTCGTAGGCACCGATCTCCACCGCCTCTCGCGATTGGAGTAATAAATGGGAGGTTGCCGTATTGCGTGGTGGGGGAGGAGGCTTTTTTGTTCAAAATCGTTTGCTTTTCGTTCCGTTTTTGTTTTTTCTTGCGAAAATGTGTGGGAGATTCGAAGTTTATTCGTATTTTTGCAGGTGGATACATAAAACAACATCAAAAATTATAATAATATGAAACTGAACGACATTCTTTCAGAAAATTTTCAGGCTGCAGAATGGGAAGCTAAAGGTTATCAGCTTCCTCATTATGATATTGCAGCAGTTGCCAAGAAGACTCACGATGAGCCTACTTGGGTTCACTTTGGCGCAGGCAACATTTTCCGTGCGTTCCCTGCCGCTATCCTCAACGATGCTCTCAACACTGGTAAGTACGACCGTGGCGTCATCGTGGCGGAAAGCTTCGACTACGAAATCATCGACAAGGCTTATCGCCCTTACCATAACCTCTCGCTTCTCGTCAGCCTCCAAAGCAATGGAACCATCGAGAAGAAGGTCATCGCTTCTATCACAGAAAGCCTCAAAGCGGATAAGCAGTTTGGTGAGGACTGGGCCCGATTGGTTCAGATTTTCCAGGCACCAAGTCTGCAGATGGTTACCTTTACCATTACTGAGAAGGGGTATTCCTTCAATGATGCCGATTTGGCTCGTGGTCTCGATGCTGTCTTCGCCATGGGTAAACTTACCGCACTCCTCTACGAGAGATTCAAGGCGGGCAAGCTGCCGGTTACCCTTCAGTCAACTGATAACTGCTCTCACAACGGTGACCACGTGAAGGCGGGCGTGAAGGCGTATGCCGAGCGCTGGGTGAAGGATGGCATCGTGGAGGCTGACTTCCTGGATTATATCAACGATGACAAGAAGGTGACTTATCCTTGGTCTATGATTGATAAGATTACGCCTCGTCCTCATGAGAAGGTGCAGGCGATGCTGGCTGAGGATGGTTTTGAGGATAATGATACCATCATCACCGAGAAGCATACCTTTACCGCTCCTTTCGTGAATGCGGAGGAGGTGCAGTATCTCGTTTGTGAGGATACCTATAACAACGGCCGTCCGCCATTGGAGTTGGGCGGTGCGCTCTATACTACCCGTAAGACCGTGGATGAGGTGGAGACCATGAAGGTGACTACCTGTCTGAATCCGCTGCATACAGCGATGTCTATCTATGGCTGCATGCTCGACTATACCCTGATTTCTGCCGAGATGGCAGATGAGGACCTGCGTGCCTTTATCCAGAAGATCGGTTATATCGAGGCGATGCCGGTGGTTACCGACCCAGGCGTATTGAGCCCATACGAGTTTATCGGCACGGTGATCAACAAGCGTCTGCCTAATCCTTTCATGCCAGATGCTCCTCAGCGCATCGCTACCGATACCAGTCAGAAACTCTCTATCCGTTTCGGTGAGACCATCAAGAAGTATATCGACCGTGGTCTCGACAAGAATAATCTGATATTGATTCCGCTGGTGCTGGCAGGTTACGCCCGCTATCTCAAGGCATTGGATGATAACCTGAAGCCATTTGAGCCATCTTCCGACCCATTGCTGGCAGAACTCCAGACCATCGTGGCTCCGCTGGAGGTAGGCAAGGCGGATCAGGACTACTCTTGCCTGAAGAATCTCTATTCTCGCAAGGATGTATTCGGACTCGATCTCTACGAGGCTGGTTTCGGCGAGCAGATAGAAGGCATGGTGAATGAACTCTTCGCCGGTAAGGGTGCCGTAAGACAGACATTGCACAAGTACGTTGCTGCAAGATAATTCATTTTTTTGATTTAACCAATACATTATATATAAAGATATATGGAAAGAACATGGAGATGGTTTGGCAAGAAGGATAAGATTACGCTTGCCCAGCTGAAACAGATAGGTGTGGAGGGTATCGTGACTGCACTGCACGATGTGCCTCTGGGTGAGGTTTGGACCCGCGAGAAGATTCATGAACTGAAAGAGTATATCGAGTCTTACGGTATGAAATGGAGCGTGGTGGAGTCGCTGCCAGTGGTGGAGACCCTGAAGTATGGCGGTCCTGACCGTGACCATCAGATTGAGGTGTATAAGGAGAGTCTGAGAAACCTGGGTGAGGAAGGCATCAAGTGCATCTGCTACAACTTCATGCCGGTACTGGACTGGGCACGTACGGACCTGACCCACGAGAATCCTAACGGAGCCAACAATCTCTATATGAATTGGGGCGAGTTTGCCTACTTTGACATCTATATCCTGCAGCGTGAGGGTGCCCGTGAGGATTGGGCTGAGTTCTCTAAGGAGCACAAGTGGGGCAGAGACCTCGTGGCTGAAGCTGATGAAATCAAGAAGACTTCTACTCCAGAGCAGGATCATGCTTTGGTAGAGAACATCATCATCAAGACTCAGGGCTTTGTTTCGGGTAACTTCAGCGAGGGTGACTCGGCTCCTGTACAGAAGTTCCGCGACCTGCTGAAGCTGTATGAGGGCATAGACAAGAAGAAGCTGCAGGAGAATATGAAATACTGGCTGGAGGCGATCATGCCAATCTGTGATGAGTATGACATCAACATGTGCGTGCATCCTGACGATCCTCCATATCCTGTATTCGGCTTGCCAAGAATTATCGGCTGTGCCGAGGATATCCAGTGGATGCTGGATGCAGTGCCTAACAAGCATAACGGTTTGACTTTCTGTGCAGGTTCCTTCTCTGCCGGTGAGCACAACGACTGTGTGGCAATGGCAAAGCAGTTTGCCGACCGCACCCATTTCGTTCACCTTCGTTCCTGCTACATCTTCCCTAACGGTAACTTCACCGAGGCTTCTCACCTGGGTGGTCGTGGCCATCTGATAGAGCTTTGCCGCATCTTCGAGAAGGCAGAGCAGGAAGGTAAGTGCAATTCGGGTCGCCGATTGCCGATGCGTGTGGATCACGGTATGACCTTTACCGATGAGCCAGGCGGCGTATTCGATGAGAGCAACCACGGTCACAATGCCGGTTACACCCTCCTGGGCCGCATGTTTGCCATGGGCCAGATTCAGGGCGTCATCGCCACTGTGGATGATGAGCTGGGCATAAAGTACAAGCAGCCGGGATTTTATGATTAGTTGATAGGCTTTAGCATATTACGAAAGTTCAGTTAAGTGATTTGAAATCCTGGTTGAATGAAATATGAAAAAGGCTAGCGTGCGTTTGTGCATGCTAGCCTTTTTTTATGCTTGGGGTACTTTATTCTTTTGTTTTGAGCTCCACTTCCTCCACATATTTCACTAATGAATCCTTGCCGTTGAGCAGGTAGTAATCTACGCGGACCACGTGGTTGATATCGGCATTACCCTTTACCTTGATGTGGCGGGTCTTGCTGTATATCATTGTATCGCGACGGGATGGATAGGAGACGAGCTGGATGATGTCCTTGGTGGAACCACTGCCTATGTAGTAGATGCCCACACTATCCTTTCCTGCCTTGATTGCCGCCATCTTTGCCATCTTCTTGGCGTGGATAGCTGATGTATCTTCCGGATAGAATTCGCTGGCGGCTACCGTGTCGCCGTCGTGCTGATCGGGTGCAAACTTGCAGCTTGTACTGGTTGTTGTGATAAAGGATGTGGCAGCCAGAGCTGCCACAAAACATAAAATTTTCTTCATTATTATTTTGAATTAATCAGTTACATTTCAACCACCACTTCGTGCTTGCCTTCCAGGCAAGGAACGATGGTGCCTGCGATGGCTTTGCCATCCACCGTAATCTGCTTTACGCCTTTCTCCCTTCCTTCTGGGTTCTTCACTACGATGTGGTATTCGCCACCACGGAACTTGCGGGTTACCTCGTATTCATGGGCGGTGCTTGGGAGACATGGGTCGATGTTCAATCCCTCGTAATCCGGTTTGATGCCGAGGATGAACTCCGACACGGTGTACCACATCCAGGCGGCTGTACCCGTTAACCAGGAGTTCTTGCCCTCGCCAGGCTTGGCGGCATCCTTACCGGCTACCATCTGGCAGTTGACGTATGGCTCCACCTTGTGCAGGGTCTGATATTTCTCCTCTACATAGCTTGGGAGAATCTTGGTATAATGGTTCCAGGCATCATTGCCACGTCCGGCAACGGTTTCGCCGATGATGACCCAAGGGTTGTTGTGGCAGAAGATGCCGGCATTCTCCTTGTAACCTTCAGGATAGGATGAAATCTCGCCCATCTCTACATGATAGGTGGTGTAGGCTGGGTTGTTCAGCACCATTCCGTGCTCGCACTCCAGGCGCTCCTTGGCGCTATCCAGTGCCTTGGCGCAGAGGCCTTTTTCCAGTCCGATGCCAGCCATGGTACACCAGCCCTGACTCTCGATGAAGATCTTGCCTTCCTCGTTCTCGTTGCTGCCTATCTTGTTGCCGAAGAAATCGTAGGCACGCAAGAACCATTCGCCGTCCCAGCCATGCTGCTTCACGGCTTCGCTCATCTCATCTACAGCCTGCTGCATGCGCTCGGCTTCTACCAGGTAATCTTCCTCGGCAAGTCCGGCGATAGTGCCTTCATGGCTGTTCGCGGCTTCCTTGGCAAGCTGCTTGCACAGCGCCACGTAGTCCTTTCCGGTTACAACGAAGAGTCCGGCTATCATCAGACTTTCTGCCTTGCTGCCTTCGCCCTTGTTCTCGGTGGTCTGGAAACTCTCGTTCGGATCCCAGGAGAAGCAGTTCAGGTTCAGACAGTCGTTCCAGTCGGCTCTTCCGATGAGTGGAAGCTGGTGAGGACCCAGGTTGTTGATAACGTGGTTCATCGAAATCTTCAAGTGTTCGAAGAGACTTACCTCGCTGCCTGGCTGGTTATCGAATGGTACCTGCTCTGAGAGGATGGAGAAATCTCCCGTCTCCTTGATGTAGGCTACGGTTCCGAAGATGAGCCAGCAAGGGTCGTCGTTGAAACCGCCACCTATGTCGTTGTTGCCTCGCTTGGTGAGCGGCTGATACTGGTGATAGCAGCCGCCGTCTGGGAACTGGGTACTGGCGATGTCGATGATGCGCTGGCGGGCACGGGTAGGTATCTGATGAACGAAGCCTACGAGGTCCTGGTTGGAATCACGGAAGCCCATGCCTCTGCCGATGCCGCTCTCGAAGAAGCTTGCAGAACGCGACATGCAGAAGGTTATCATACACTGATACTGGTTCCAGATGTTCACCATGCGGTCGAGCTTGTCGTTTCCGCTCTTCACGGTGAAGATGTTCAGCAGGTTATCCCAGTACTGGTTGAGTTCAGCAAAGGCTGCATCCACCTTTTCGGTGGTATCGAACTTCTGGATGAGCTGATGTGCCTTCTCCTTGTTGATGACCTTCTTGGCAGAGAACTTCTTATCCTGTTCGTTTTCTACGTATCCCAGGAGGAAGATGAGGTCGCGGCTTTCGCCCGGCTTCAGGGTTACCTCTATATAGTGTGATGCGATAGGGCTCCAGCCATGGGCAAAACTATTGCGTGGCTTGCCTTCGAGTACAGCTTCCGGTTCGGCAAACTCGTTGTAGAGTCCGATGAAGCTCTCACGGTCGGTATCGTAGCCCTGAATCTCTGTATTTACAGTATAGAAAGCGTAGTGGTTGCGGCGCTCACGGTATTCCGTCTTGTGATAGAGGGTAGAGCCTTCTACCTCCACTTCGCCTGTAGAGAAATTGCGCTGGAAGTTCTCCATATCGGTAGCGGCATTCCAGAGGCACCATTCTGCAAAGGAGAACACCTTGAGGGTCTTTGCTTCCTGCGACAGGTTCTTGAGCGTCATCTTCTGAACCTCTGCCCAGGTATGGAGCGGAACGAAGAAGAGAACGCTTGCCTCTACGCCGTTCTTGCTGCCCGTGATGCGGGTATAGTTCATGCCGTGGCGGCACTCATAGTTGTCGAGTGGCGTCTTGCATGGTTTCCAGCCTGGATTCCAGACGGTATCGCCATCCTTGATGTAGAAGTAGCGACCACCATTATCCATAGGTACCCCGTTGTAGCGATAGCGGGTGAGACGACGGAACTTGGCATCCTTATAGAAAGAATACCCACCTGCTGTGTTGGAGATAAGCGAGAAGAAATCCTCGTTACCCAAATAGTTGATCCAAGGCCATGGAGTCTTTGGGTCAGTAATCACGTACTCGCGATTGGCGTCATCAAAATGACCATACTTTTTCTCTACCATTGTTTTTTTAATGTTTATTTTTAGAATTTTTGCATGAATTTGGTGCAAAGATAATAAAAAGTTTCAGTTTATAGGTTAGAAAACAGATATTTTTTGTATTTTTGCATTGAAAAGTTAGATGTTTAACAATTTGCGATTAACATAACATACAATTGGCTTATGAAAAGAAACATTATAACACTCCTCATAACCGTGTTTGCCATGCTGCAAGCAACGGCTCAAACCTACGACAACTTGTGGAAGCAAGCTGATATCATCGCTCAGAAGGATCAGCCCAAGAGCGAGATAGGGGTGATGAAGAAAATCATCTCCAAGGCTACGGCTGCGAAAGACTACGGCCAGCTGCTGGCGGCTGAGATAAGGCAGGCGATACTCTGGAGAGAGATTTCGCCCGACTCGCTGACGCCCAATGTGAAGCGGATGGAAACGGAAGCACTGAAAGCGAAAGATCCCGTGCTGAAGGCTGTGAGATATGCCGTGCTCGGCAAGGTGTATAGGGAGGTGAATGGGAAGAAGAGCGAGGAGTTCTTCAAGAAAGCCCTGGAGCAGCCTGAGCTTCTTGCCAGGAATGCTTCTACCGGGTATGTGCCGCTGACGCTGAAGGGTGTGGATGGCAGTTCGTTCTACAATGATCTGCTGCATCTCATTGGTTTCGAGGCTGACAGCAAGGAGGCGTATCTGCAGCTGTACACCTATTATAATAAGGTGGGAAATAGGGGCGCGGCTTGTCTCTGTGCCTATAAGCTTATCGAGAAATATCGCCAGGATGACGTGAGAGAGGTCAGAAAGTCGAAGTATCTGCAGACTATCGACTCGCTCATCCACGTATATCAGGATATTCCGGAGGCAGGCGAACTTGCCGTGGAGCATTTCCGCTTCATGGAAGGGGCTACCGATGCCAAACCGCAGGATAAGCTCAACTATATCAACTATGCGCTGAGTCGCTGGGGGGGATGGTCGAGAATGAATGTGCTGAGGAATGCGCAGAAGCGACTCACCGAACCGATGTTCCAGGTGCAGGATATGCCATTGGTGCTTCGCCCTTCGGAAAAGAAGTGGGTTCATCTGAATGTGCGCAATCTCCAGAATCTGAACATTCGGCTTTCCCGTCTCAATATCACAGCGGATAATGAATATGATGTCCAGAATGAGGCTACCTATAAGATGCTCCTGAAGAAGACCACGAAGCTGCATCAGAAGGATTTCAGCCGCAACTACTATGGTCGTCCGGATTACGAAGAGGTAAAGGATTCCATCGAAATAGGAGGCAATCTGCCATTAGGCGTCTATCTGATGGAGGTGACTTCGGATAATACAGGCATTGCTCCGCAGCGAGAACTCTTCTATGTCAGCAATCTGGCGGTGATGATCCAGCAGTTGCCTGATGACAGGCATCGCTATGTGGTGGTGAATGCTACCGACGGTCAACCTGTTCCAGGTGCGAAGATTGTGCTCTATGACAGAAACTATGACGACAAGACGGGCAAGTTCAAGAGACTCATTCATGCCCGCTTGACTACCGATGAGAACGGCGAGGCTTACTTCAAGAATGTGGATGGAAACGTCTTGATTTCCACCAGCAATGACAAGTTTGCGCCTGCCAAGGATATCTACCTCTCACGTGCCCGCTATTACGAGAAGAAGGATGATGAGGTGAGATATCAGTTGTTTACCGACCGTGCCATCTATCGTCCGGGACAGAAGGTGCATGCCACTGCCGTTTCCTACATCGTGAAGAAAGGCCTGGATGCCAGTGTGCCGGGAAAGAGCATGGAACTGAAGTTTATCCTGAGGGATGCCAACTGGAAGCAGGTGGCTGAGCAGAAGGCTACAACCGACGAATATGGTACGGCATCTGTGGATTTCGAATTGCCTCAAGGTGGACAGACAGGCATGTATCATGTATCCGTGAATAACCGAGCTAACAGTTCCTTCCGTGTGGAGGAATACAAGCGTCCAACCTTCGAGATTACCTTCCCGAAGGTGAACGAGAAATATAACTGGGGCGACACCGTAGTGGTGAAGGCTTCGGCAAAGACCTACGCCGGTGTACCAGTGCAGGGCGCCAAAGTGGAGTATCAGGTGACCCGCAGAAACCAGCTCTGGTGGTGGGGCGCAGGCTCTGCCGGACAGTTGGTGAAGACTGACAGTTGCGTGACTCGTGAGGACGGAACCTTCGACGTGGAGATTCCGCTGGAGGCTTCCTTGTCAGGAAAAGACGAGGCTGATATGAGCGATTTCATGCGCATCGCCCGTTTCTTCAACTTCGAGGTCTCAGCCATCGTTACCGACATCAGCGGTGAGAGCCACGAGGGTGTGATGAGTCTGCCTCTGGGCACCAAGCCAACCATCCTCACGGTGAATCTTCCTAAGCGTATTGAGGCAGACAGTCTGAAGACGGTGACCTTTGCTTACCGCAATGCCAGCGGTATGGAGATATCCAGCAACCTGAAGTACCGCATCGACAAGGGCGAATGGAAGGATGCCGAGGCGAATGCGCCGATTTCTATGGCTGTATTGCCATCAGGAGTGCATGAGATGGAGGCAATCTGCGGACAGGACACCCTGCAGCAGAAGTTCACCCTCTTCAGCATCAAGGATACCCATCCGATGGAGCCAACCACCGAATGGTATTATCAGACAGCGAAGACCTTCCCGCATGATGGAAAGCCGGTATATGTGCAGGTGGGTTCTTCTGAAAACGGAGCGCACATCGTATATTCCATCATCGCTGGCAACAAACTGCTGGAGAAAGGCGCCTGGGAGTTGGGCGACAGCATCGTTACCCTGCCATTCACCTACAAGCCGGAATATGCTTCGGGTGTGGTGATTAATTATAGTTTCGTGAAGAACGGCGAATGCTATACCAGAAAAATCAGCATCGCCCGTCCTTTGCCGGAGAAGAAGTTGAACATCACCTGGAAGACTTTCCGCGACCGTCTCACTCCGGGACAGAAGGAGAAGTGGACCTTGCAGATTACGACTCCCGACGGCAAGCCAGCCAAGGCACAGCTGATGAGTGTACTTTATGATAAGTCGCTCGACCAGTTGGCTGACCACACCTGGAAGATGTCGCTGGGATTCAGCCAGTGGTTGCCAGACTGCTATTGGAAGAGCAATCTGAAGTATTATGAGATGGGATTGGCTGGTACTTATCCTACCAAGTATTATGATGAAAAGGAGTTGGATGTGGATCAGTTTGATGGCAAATACTTTAGCTATTATGGTTATATGCAAGCTGTGGAACTGAGCAAGTTGGAACGTTCTTCTGGCGGAACCGTTGAGTCTGTTCGTATACAGAAAGACGAGCTGGTACGAGAAGAAGCGAAAGTCATGAGAATTCGTGGTTCTAAGATGGCTCGTGTCGGTGCTTCTGCTCCATCTGTCAACAAGGTTTTTGATGTAGTAGAGGAGATGCCGCAGTTTGCTGGCGGTTCTGGCTCAGACGCAGGACAGTTCCTCGACAAGGTTCTGATTCGTGAAAACCTGAACGAGACCGCCTTCTTCTATCCTGCCTTGGAAAGCGATAATCAGGGCAATGTGGCTATCAATTTCACCCTGCCGGAGAGCGTGACTACCTGGAAGTTTATGGGCTTGGCGCACGACAAGGAGATGAGAAACGGATGCCTGGTAGATGAGGCTGTGGCTCAGAAAACCGTGATGGTGCAGCCTAACATGCCTCGCTTCCTGCGTGAGGGCGATAAGAGCACCATCGTGGTGAAACTCTTCAACACTTCTGACAAGAAGGTGAGCGGCAATGCCCGCGTGCAGATTCTGGATGCCGAAACCCAGAAGGTGGTTTGGCAGAAGACCCAGGGCTATCGCATCGATGCCGAGGGTTCTGCTACGGTAGCCTTTGATGTTCAAGGTCTGAAAGAAGGCGTATATATTAATAAGGTGGTGGCTGCCGGTAATGGCTACAGCGATGGTGAACAGCATTACCTGCCGGTTTTGAGCGACCGTGAACTCGTGGTGAACACCCTGCCTATCACCCTGCATCAGAAGGGTGAGCAGAACTTCGACCTGAGCAAGCTCTTCCTGAACAAGGAGGGCAAGCAGGCGAAGGGCGCAGAGGATGCAAAGGTGACCGTGGAATATACCAACAATCCAAGTTGGCTGATGGTCAAGGCGCTGCCTGCTATCAGTAATCCGGATGAGGAGGACGCCATCTCGCTGATGTCTGCCATCTACGCCAATACCATCACCACCCATATCCAGAAGACTCTCTCTTTGGATAATCATTCTCAGAAGAATCTCTCTCAGGAGACCATCCGCTTACAGAATCAGGTGGAGAAACTGAAGAAGTTGCAGAATGCTGACGGTTCCTTCTCCTGGTGGAAGGGAATGAAGGGCAGCCGATACATGACAACGTCGGTAGCCGAAATGATGGTTCGTCTGAATGCCGTTGCCGGTGTTCAGAAATCCACCGCCAAGATGCTGACTTCCGCCATCAATTATCTCTCCTCGCAGACTGCCCAGGAAGTGAGAGAAATGAAGAAGCAGGAGGAGAAAAAGCACAAGGTGAATCCTAGCGAGATGGCTTTGCATTATCTCTATATTGTCGCAATGGATGGGACTTGTGTGAAACTCAAAGCTCCTGCTTTGAATGACATGGATTATCTCCTCGGAAAACTGAAGAAGATGACGGGTTCGTTGACCATCTATGGCAAGGCGAAGGCTGCTGTGATACTCGCCCTAAACTACGATTACAAGACGGCTGCCGACTACTTGAAGAGCATGGAGGAATATTCCGTCTATCGTGAGGATATGGGCAGATATTATGATACTCGCAAGGCGTACTATAGTTGGAGAAACTATAAGATTCCAACGGAGGTGGCTGCCATCGAGGCTCTGCAGGCTTTGGATGCTCAGTCTATAGCTGCTATTTCATCTGCATCGTCTGCTATTAGCAAACAGCAGACCATCGAGGAACTGCAGCGCTGGCTTCTGATGTCGAAGCGTACCCAGTCTTGGGATACTCCGGTGAACACCGTAGATGCCGTCTATGCCTTTATGAAGGGTAATGAAAGCAACTGGAACAGAAAGGCTGAGAATGCCGTTCTGAAACTGGATGGCAAGCTGCTGCCGATGCCGCAGGATTCCACTACTTTGGGCTATGTGAAGACCGAAAAGGCGGGTAAGGCATCTACCCTGAGCATCAATAAGAAGAGCGATTATACCAGTTGGGGTGCCGTGTATGCAGAGTTCAAGCAGCCGCTTAGCGAAATAGCTTTTCTGGAATCGGGCATCAAGGTTAGCCGTAAGGTTGAAAACCAGAAGAAGGCGAAGGTGGGTGATAAGATCAAGGTCATCATCACCATTACTGCCGACCGTGACTACGATTTCGTGAAGATTGTGGACAAGCGAGCTGCCTGTCTGGAGCCTGTCAATCAGCTGAGCGGTTACCAGTGGGGAATGGAATGTTATGTTTCTCCTAAGGATAATACAACAAATTTCTATTTTGATCGTTTATCTAAAGGTAAGCATTTCGTAGAAATGGAATATTATGTTGACCGTAAGGGCGATTACCAGTCGGGGTCCTGCACGGCAGAGTGTACCTACAGTCCGGAGTTTGGTGGTCGTACGGAGGCATATAAGATGACAGTTAATAATTAATATAAGGATTGATAATTACGAATAGAATAGTATGAAACGAATGAATATATTGATGCTTTCATCGCTGTTGGCGGTGTCTGCGTCGGCACAGAAAATAAGTACTCAGAACGAGATCGTGGATTGTGGACAGGTAGTATTCCGCAAGCCGGTGACCGCTGAGTTCCTGATGAAGAATGAGGGCAGCAAACCGCTGATCATCCATCAGGTGTATAAGAGTTGCGGATGTACAGAGGTGGTGTATCCGAAGAACAGTGTGGCTCCTGGCGACAGCTTCTTGGTCAAGGCGGTGTATGATGCGAAGCAGATGGGCACCTTCCACAAGCAGATATGCCTCTATAGCAATGCATCGGAGGAACCTTTTATCCTCTCTATGCGTGGTAGGGTAGTGAGCAATGTGGTAGATTTCGCAGGTCCGTATGATGAACTGCTTGGCGAACTCAAGTCGGATGTCCAGGAGGTGGAGTTTGATGACGTGAACCGTGGCGACCGTCCGGTACAGCGCATCCATATCTTCAATCCTACAGAGGAGATGATGGAACCTGTGGTCATGCATCTTCCTAACTATCTCCAGGCGACGGTTTCGCCATCCAAGGTGGCTCCTCACCGTTCCGCAGAGATTACCTTCGTGCTGGATTCGAAGAAGCTGCGTGATTTCGGCTTGAATCAGACTTCTGTTTATCTGGGTGAGCGTCCTGGTGACAAGATTGCTCCAGAGAAGGAAATCGTGGTTTCTGCCGTTCTCCTGCCAAGTTTCGACAAGTTGACTGCTGAGCAGAAGGAACAGGCACCGAAGGTGGAACTCTCTACTACCGATCTGAATCTGGGAAGCTTCAACGGCAAGAAGAAGCGCAAGGGTGAAATCCTGGTTACCAACAGGGGTAAGTCGGTTTTGGATATCCGAAGCATGCAGATGTTTACCATGGGCTTGCAGGTACAGTTGAAGAAGAGCAAGATTCAGCCGGGAGAGACCGTGAAGATGAAGGTGACAGCCGTGGCTGCCGATCTGAAGAAGTCGCGTGCCAAGCATCCTCGTATTCTCATGATTACCAATGATCCGGAGAATGCCAAAGTTGTAATTAGAATAAATGTAAAGTAATGCAGATAGAAATAGATCATGGTAGTGGTTTCTGCTTCGGCGTAACCACTGCCATCAAGAAAGCTGAAGAAGAGTTGGAAAAGGGCAGTACACTCTACTGCCTGGGTGATATTGTGCATAATGGTATGGAGGTGGAGCGCCTGCATGAGGCGGGACTCATCACCATCGACCATGAGGAGATGAAGGAGCTTCACGATGTGAAGGTGCTGCTTCGTGCCCATGGTGAACCGCCTGAGACTTATGCGCTGGCAGAGAAGAACAATATTGAGATTATTGATGCTACCTGTCCGGTAGTACTCCAGTTGCAGCGCCGCATCAAGAAGCAGTATGTGAGCAATCCTGAGGCGCAGATTGTCATCTTCGGCAAGAAAGGTCATGCCGAGGTGTTGGGTCTGGTAGGACAGACCGAGAGTCATGCCCTCGTGGTAGAGAAGTTGGAGGATGTAGAGCATCTGAAGGAAGTAGGTAAGTTGGATTTCAACCGTGATATCTATCTCTATTCCCAGACCACCAAGAGTCTGGATGAGTTCCATCGCATCATCGAGTATTGCCAGGAGCATATCGTAGAGGGCGCAACCTTCAAGAGCTTTGATACCATCTGCCGCCAGGTGGCTAACAGAATGCCAAACATCGCATCCTTTGCCAGCAAGCATGATGTCATCCTCTTTGTCAGTGGCAGAAAGAGCAGCAATGGAAAGGTGCTCTTCAAGGAGTGCAAGAGTGTGAATCCTAACAGCTATCAGATAGAGAGTGCCGAGGAAATCAATATGGATTGGTTGAAGGGCGTGAATACCGTAGGCATCTGTGGTGCTACCAGTACTCCTAAATGGCTGATGGAAGAATGCAAGGAGAAAATCATCAAGGATACCTTATCATAAAGAGAAACAGGTAATCTGATGATTCATCTCATCAAATAAAAACAGGTGATAAATCTTCTCACGAGGACTTATCACCTTCAAAAAACAGTAATTAACTCAAAATTTATAATCTATATCATTACTACCTTGTCATTATGTCTGCAAAGATAAATAAAACAACGTTTTTTTGCAAAGCCAATTCTTTAAAATGGCAGTTTTTTTATATAAAACTGAAATTTTAATATATTTTTGCAATCGTCTTTGGGCATTCTACGACAAAGTAGCTTTTTGTTACTTTTCTGCGGCTTTTTGATACTGTTTCATCAACCATTCCTTCTGTTCCGGAATTGTCATCTCACTGTTGTCGAGTGTGATGGCATCATCAGCCTTGCGCAAAGGAGAAGTCTCACGATGGGTGTCAATATAGTCACGCTCCTCTACGTTTTTCAGAATAGCCTCGAAGTCGGCAGGCATTCCTTTCTCCTTGAGCTCATCGAAACGGCGCTGTGCTCTTACCTGAGAGCTTGCCGTAACGAAGATCTTCAGTTCTGCGTTAGGGAAAACGGTGGTACCGATGTCACGGCCATCCATTACGATGCCCTTGTCTTCGCCCATCTTCTGCTGCTGGGCTACCAATGCCTCTCTTACGAATGGGATGGCTGCCACAGGACTTACGTGATTGGAAACCTCCAGCGAGCGGATCTCCTTTTCTACCAACTCACCGTTGAGGTAGCAGTCAGGGCGACCGGTTTCGGCATTGAACTTGAAGGAGATGTGGATGTTTGGCATCTCAGCCTCTAACTCTGCTACCTTTACCTTGCCATCCTCATCGAAGAGCTGGTGGCGCAGGGCGTAGAGCGTAACTGAGCGATACATGGCACCTGTATCTACATACACATATCCGATTTCCTTGGCAAGATCCTTTGCCATGGTACTCTTTCCACAAGAAGAGTAACCGTCAATTGCTATTGTAATCTTCTTCATGTCTTTAAATCTGAAAAGTTTATCTGTTCTATAAATCTGTATTCTATAATCCGTATTCTATAATCTGTAGTCGATATTCAGCAGCAGACTATTGCTGCTGACATGGTATTTGCCGTAGGCGATGTTGAGATGGAAGCGCTCCAGATTGATACCGCCACCCAACGACCATCCGGCTCCATGGCTGCTGGTCTCATCTTCTCCGTTTACGATTTTCATCTCATCGTGGCGCCGGAAATTGTAGCCGGCTCCCACCCAGAGGCTTTCGCTCAAAAGCAGATCGACACCTAATACCGCATGGTTTCTGAGTCCCTTATCCCAATGGTTCAGATTCACCAAGGTGGCTGAAACGCGGAAGGGAGTATTGATGAAGTGCTTGCTGACACCCACCTGTAGGTCGATCGGCATCTTCTCGTATTCTTCATCATAAGCCTTGAGCTGTCCACCCAGGTTTTTGGCTACTGCGGAAACCGACCACTCTTCTTCCGAATCGTAGTAGTTGAGTCCCAGATCCACTCCCATGGCGATGGAGTTGTAATCACCGATATACGAGGTGATGAATTTGGCGGTGATGCCACCCACGATGCGTTCGCTGAGCAGGTAGGAGAAAGTACCCGCCAGGCAGATATCCTTAGCCGAAAATTCACCCATCTGGATGTTGTTCTCATCGGTCTGCTTCATCTTGCCATAATCCACATACTGCGCCGATACCGCCCACGAAGCCTTCTCTCCGGCGATGCGGTTGAATGAAGCTGATGCCATATTCACCCCCTTCATATAGTTCATGTAGTTGAAGTTGAGGGTACGGTCGTTCACCGACGCCAGCAGGGCTGGGTTATGGAAAGCAAGTGCCGCATCATCTTCTATCAAGGTGATGTTATCGCCTCCCAAGGCGGCAGCATGGGCACTGACGGGGAGTCGGAGGAAGTTATACCCCGTCTGACTCTCTTGAGCCCCCATTTTTGTCGCGAAAAGCGTCAATATAATGGAAAAAACAACTTTTTTCATTTAAAATATCTAATTCTTTGGCAAAGATACGGCTTTTTTGAGAAATAAGACGTAAATTTGCAATGTTTTCGTAGAAAATAACGAAAGAGAATGTAAAATATTGCAGTTTGGCCCCCAAAAACGGGTGAACAAGTCTGCAAATAGTAGATAATAGATATTGTGGAAATAAAGAAATCAGATCGTGCACAGTTGGAGGACAAGCGGGTAACCTTTTTCCTGCTGGGACTCCTTATTGCCTTTACGCTTCTTTTTGTAGGATTGCAATATTCCAGAAATCCGCAGGGAGATGACGACTGGGCAGAGAACTTTGAGGATCTTTCGCAAGATATGGAAATGTCAACTCCGCCCGATCAGAAAGATATGGTGAGTGCGGAGGCTATGGCGAAGGCACCTGCCTCGCAGGCTATCACCCAGGAGGTGAAACCTACCGAGCAGCAAATGGTCAGGAAGACTCCGGAAAAGATCAGCACGACTACCAGTGAACTGGTAATCGGTGATGGTTCGGGTGTAGTTGAAGGGGCTGACGTGAAGGAGGCGGCTCCTGAGACGGCAGTGGATCCGGCAGATACACAGGCTGAGGCTCCTATCAAGTTTACCGTGGTGCAGAAGATTCCGGAGTTTCCGGGAGGCTGGTCGGCATTTATGCAATGGCTCACCAAGAACCTGAAGTATCCGCAGGTGGCGCAGAACAACAAGGTACAGGGCACGGTGGTGGTAACCTTCATCGTGAACAAGGATGGAAGCATCGCCAATACCAAGGTAAGTACCTCGGTGGATGCTGCCCTTGATGCTGAAGCGCTCCGCGTGATGAAGATGATGCCCAAATGGAAACCGGGTATGGACAAGAACAAGGTGTGCCGTACTATGATTGCCGTTCCGGTGGTATTCAAGTTATAAAAGACAAGTTATAAATCAGATATTATAAATTAGAAATATGATAGATATGAAGACATCAGAAGAATTATTGGTAATGGTGAATGATTTCCTGGCAAATCTCCCATACAATCGTAAACCATTGTCGCTTTACGAACCGGTGAAGTACGTACTCTCTTTAGGTGGAAAGCGTATTCGCCCTGTTTTAATGCTCTTGGGATACAATCTCTTCAAGAATGATCCTGAGAAGATTCTGATGAATGCGATAGCTCTTGAGACTTATCACAACTATACGCTCTTGCACGACGACCTGATGGATAATGCTGACCTCCGTCGTGGTCATGAGACCGTACACAAGAAGTGGGATGCCAATACTGCTATCCTCTCTGGTGACAGTATGCTGGTGTTGGCTTACGAGAGAATGGCACAGTGCGACAATCAGCATCTTGCCAAGGTGATGAAGCTCTTTACTACTACAGCCCTTGAGATTGGAGAGGGACAGCAGTATGATATGGAGTTTGAGAACCGCAATGATGTGAAGGAAGAGGAGTATATCGAGATGATTCGCCTCAAGACCAGTGTGCTTCTGGCTTGTGCCCTAAAGATTGGTGCCATCCTGGCTGATGCTTCTGCTGAGGATGCTGACAATCTCTATAAGTTTGGCGAGCAGATTGGCTTGGCTTTCCAGCTGCAGGATGATTTCCTCGATGTATATGGTGATTCCAAGGTGTTCGGTAAGGCTATTGGTGGTGATATCACTTCCAACAAGAAGACTTTCATGCTCATCAATGCCTTCAACCATGCCAACGATGCCCAGCGTGCAGAACTCCAGAAATGGGTGGATGCCAAGGAATTCGACCGCAATGAGAAGGTGGCTGCTGTTACCCGTCTCTATAACGAGATCGGTATCGACAAGATGGCACAGGATAAGATTGTCTATTACTTCGAGCAGAGCAAGAAGTATCTTGATGCTGTGAATGTGCCTGCTGAGCGCAAGGAAGAATTGGCGAAGTATGCACAGAAAATGATGAAGCGCCAGTACTAATCATCAAGTTTAAAGTTCAAAGTTCAATGTTCAAAGTAATAGATACGCATACTCATCTCGATGCAGAAGAGTTTGATGAGGATAGAGCGGAAGCCTTCGCTCGTGCCAGGGATGCGGGGGTAGGCAAGGTGTTCTTGCCTGCCATCGACGTGAAGACCACGCACGCTGTCCTGGCATTGAGTCGGGAATATCCGGGTTATGCCTATCCGATGATCGGTTTGCATCCTGAAGAGGTGAAGGCTGACTGGAAGGATCAGCTGGCTGAACTCAGGAAGATGCAGATTTCCGATTTCATAGCCATTGGCGAAATCGGACTGGATTATTACTGGAGCCGTGAGTTCGAGCAGGAGCAGTTGGAGGCATTCGAGGAACAGGTGAAATGGTCGGTAGAAACCCGTCTCCCCCTGATGATTCATTGCCGCAAGGCACAGAACGAGATGGTGCACTTGCTTCGTCAATATCAGAAAGACCTGCCTGGTGGCGTGTTCCACTGCTTCACGGGCAATCAGAAGGAGGCTGAAGAGCTTCTCTCTTTCGATAACTTCGTGTTGGGTATCGGCGGTGTTTCTACTTTCAAGAGCAGTCATCTCAGAGAAGACCTTCCAGCTGCGGTTCCGATGAATCGCATCATCCTGGAGACCGACAGTCCTTATATGGCTCCCGTTCCATATCGTGGCAAGCGCAATGAAAGCGCTTTCGTGATAGAAGTGCTCAAGACTCTGGCAAAAGCCTACGGAGTGAGTGAGGAGGAATTCGCAGAACAGACGAATAAGAATGTAGAAAGCGTCTTTCAGCTGAATTAAATCAGGAAAGCGTCTTTCCCCTATGAAATAATAAAAATTATAAGCTTAATATTAAAACCAAACGATTCATTATGACTAGAAAAGTGATTTTGGCTGCTATGTTGATGGCAGCATTTGCACAGGGCACTCAGGCACAAGACCTGAGCGGCCAGCGTTCTGAAAAGCAGGACGTGCACATGATTCCTGGTAAGAAACTGGATCATCACGGACTCATCGTGAGTCCTACACCACATCTCCTGAATGTGGATGCTGCTAACCGACTCGACCTGCAGAAGGGTGTCAAGGTGATTGACAAGAAAGGTAAGTTTGCTGATGATGTGAAGTTCCTGACCGCTAACGCCAAGGGCATTCGCCTGACCATCGATTTCGGTGAGAAGCTTGCTGCTAAAGCAGGAGTCAAGCCAGTATCGGGTGCTTACAGCCTGAAGGCTGATGCCAAAGGTATCCAGATTGTGGGATACGATGAGCGTGGTGCTTTCTATGGCTTGCAGACCTTGCGCCAGATTGTAAACAGCGAGATGGCTAAGGGCCAGATGCCTTATACCACTTGCAACGACTACCCTGATCTTCCAAACCGTGGTGTGGTAGAGGGCTTCTATGGTGAGCCTTGGTCTCATCAGGTGCGTCTTTCCCTCATCGATTATTATGGAAAGAACAAGATGAACACCTATCTCTATGGTCCAAAGGATGATCCTTATCACAGCTGCCCTAACTGGCGCTTGCCTTATCCGGAGAAAGAGGCTAAGAACATCAGCGAACTCGTACAGGCTTGCCGTCGCAACCGTGTAGATTTCGTATGGGCTATCCATCCTGGACAGGATATCAAGTGGAACGAGGAAGACTATCAGAACCTGGTTCACAAGCTTGACTTGATGTACGACCTCGGTGTACGTTCTTTCGCTATCTTCTTTGATGATATTTCCGGCGAGGGTGCCAACCCAGTGAAGCAGTCAGAACTCTTGAACCGCTTGGCTAAGGAGTTTGTGAAGGCTAAGGGTGATGTTACACCGCTCGTGATGTGTCCTACCGATTATACCCGTCTCTGGGCGAATCCAAAACCAACCGGTTCTTTGGCTATCTTCGGTAACACCCTCGATCCATCCATCAATGTATTCTGGACAGGTGATGTGGTATGTAGTGACTTGACCCGCGAGACGCTTGACTGGGTGAACTCCCGTATCAAGCGCCCTGCTTACTACTGGTGGAACTTCCCAGTTACTGATTATGCACGCCATATCATCATGCAGGGTCCTACCTACGGTTTGCAGACCGACCTGACCAACAAGGATCTCTGTGGTTTCGTGAGCAACCCAATGGAGCATGGTGAGGCTTCCAAGCTGGCTCTCTACGGTGTAGCTGACTATGCATGGAATATCGCCAACTATAATCCGCTCGACAACTGGGAGCGTGGTTTGGTAGATCTGACTCCAGAGGCACACGATGCTTATCGCACCTTCGCCATGCACTCATGCGATACAGAGACCGGTTATCGCCGTATCGAATCATGGGAAACCAAGAGCTTCCGCATCGACAACTTTACAGATGCTGAGTTCAATGCTTTGCAGAAGGAATTTGAAAAGGTGAAGAATGCACCTGCTCAGATGGAGGCAAACTGCAAGAATGCCTTGTTGATGAAGGAACTCCGTCCTTGGTTGACCGAGTTTGGCAAATTGGGTAACCGTGGTCTGAAGACCATGCAGCTCATCAAGGAGTACAAGGCTGGTAATGACCAGGCATTCTGGGATGGCTATGTAAACAACCGTATGAGCAAGGAAGATGTGGCTGCTTACGAGAAGCATAAGTCTGGAACCATGGTATTGCAGCCATTCTATGAGCAGTCTATGGATGATATGGCTTCTGGCTTCTTCAAGAAGTTGACTGGCAAGGTGCCTGCTTTCTATAAGGGTATCGGTACTTATGCCACCTTGAGAACTACCCAGAGCAAGGCAATGTTTGACAACGATTCTACTACCTATTATACATCAGGTAATGGTCAGAACACTGGCGATTGGATTGGTGCTGACTTAGGTTGTGTTCGTCCTGTTTCTGAGGTCAGAATCCTTCAGGGCCGTAACTCTGTAGATGATGTGGATTACTTCGACAATACAGTACTGGAGTATTCTCTTGACAAGAAGGAGTGGAAGGCGCTGACCGGTGAGTTGAAGAAGCAGTATGTCATCAACTGGAAGACCGATTCTCCTGTTGAGGCTCGTTATATCCGCATCAAGAAGTTGAAGTCTGACAAGCGCAACTGGGCTGCAGTCCGTACTTTCGAGGTGAACCCAACTACTCCAGAGCGTTTGAGCTTCCCTGTTGAGGCAGGCAATCTGCAGGCAGCGATGTATGGTTTCGATGAGAACCCTTGCACCTCATTCACCAACGAGGGCACCCTTACCATGGGTGTAGAAAAGAATGTAAAGGGTTACACCCTGCTGTTGAAGTTGGCTCCAGGCAAATCATTGGTTTGTCGTCAGTTGAATGCCAAGGGCAAGGTATTGGCAACCACCAGCATCGATCAGTCATTCTGCAAGATAGAATTGGTGAAGAAGGCTGCCAAGCTTCAGCTGGATGGTTCTGCCGAAATCTTCGAGATTATTCCTGAAAAGTAAAGGACAGAACTTTTGCAAGTGGGGAAGTCCGCTAGGACGCCATACTCTAGGCAGGGGATAACTAGTTCTTTATTCCCGCTAGGCGTCTCGCCGGATTTGCAATCCGGCGTTAAAAAATGTCCTAACCTATTTAGCCTCTGCGGATTTGCAATCCGAAGCAAAGGAGTATGCTTTTCCTTTTGTTGGGGGATTACAAATCCCCCGGTTTTAATAGGTCGAACCTTTTTTACGGCGGATTGCAAATCCGCCGGGACGCCTAGCGGGCTTGTACTCTTGGAGACGCCATACGCCCTGAAAGGGCAAAAGCTTTAAAATAGATGCTTTTGTCCTTTCAGGGCGCTTGTTTTATACGTTCTCTAGTTAAAGAAATGTAAAAAGCAAACGAATATGTGGATTTTCGAATAAAAAGTGATAATTTTGTACTTCGAAACTGGAAAGGTGCTCGAGTGGCTGAAGAGGCACGCCTGGAAAGCGTGTATTCCCCTAAAGGGAATCGGGGGTTCGAATCCCCCTCTTTCCGCTTTTTTATATATATAATAAGGTATATATGATTATGAAGAAAAATACAGCTATTGCGCGTTTCGCAATATTCATTTTCACAGTAATGTGTTCTCTGCCTGTCATGGCACAAGACGAGAATATCGGATTTCATCAAGCTCTTAAGACGAAGTTCATAGAGGGTAATGCCGGCTTTATGTCGCTCGTTGCCATCGCTCTCATTGTGGGTCTGGCTTTCTGTATTGAGCGCATTATCTATCTCAGTCTTTCTGAAATCAATGCCAAGAAACTGATGCAGGATATCGACCAGAAGGTAGAGGCTGGGGATGTGGAAGGTGCCAAGGAACTTTGCCGCAATACCCGTGGACCTGTAGCTTCTATCTGCTATCAGGGATTGATGCATATGGATGAGCATCTTGATGATATCGAGCGCTCGGTAAGTGGATATGGTACCGTGCAGGCTGCCAACCTGGAAAAAGGATGCTCCTGGATCAAGCTCTTCATCGCCATGGCTCCTTCCCTCGGATTCCTGGGTACGGTGATTGGTATGGTGATGGCTTTCGACCAGATTCAGCAGGCGGGAGATATCAGTCCTACCATCGTGGCTTCGGGTATGAAGGTGGCGCTGATTACTACCATCTTCGGTATCATTGTTGCCTTGATTCTGATGGTGTTCTATAACTATATCCTTTCCAAGGTAGAACATCTGACCAGTCAGATGGAAGAATCGGCTGTAACTTTAATGGATATTATCGCCAAGAATAAGTGAAGAGTGAAGAACGAAGAGTGAAAAAATCATCGGCTTTACTAATCATAAAGTTCAAAGTTGAAAGTTCAAAGTTGAAAGTTCCATGTTGAAAGTTCAAAGTTCAAAGTTCAAAGTTCAATGTAACAAGTCTGCCGAACAGATATCTCAGAAGGTTTTCCGTATGATGATAGGTTTGGCTGTGCTGGTTTTCGGTCTGTTCTATCTGATAGGCTATGATTTGCCTTTCGATGAGAACCCCGACTTCAATGCCCCTCTTTTTACCGATGTGCTCATCTTCCTGATGTGGCTTTTCCTGATAGGAGGAATAGGCTTGGCGGTCTATTCGATGGTGAAGGATTACCGGAGCAGCAAGTCGGAAGCTGTGGTGAATGGTGTGCCGGTGCGTCGTATCTTCCGCATTACCTGGCTTACCTTGCTGGCAGTTCTGATTCTTACCTTCCTCTTGGGAGGTTCCGCCCCGATGCTCATCAACGGCGAAAACTACGCCGACTGGTTGTGGCTGAAACTTTCTGATATGTTTGTCATCACCTCGCTGCTGATGTTGCTGGCAGGCATTGGAGCCGTTTGCTTCGGTGCCACCCGATATATCCGAAAGAAGCAGTAACTGCCTGTAATTATCAATCAAAAAAATAGTTAGTATCATATCATAAAGCAATGCTGATAAGAAGGAATCGTAACGAAACTCCGGGATTGAATACCACCTCAACAGCCGACATCTCGTTTATGCTGCTGATATTCTTCCTTGTAACCACATCCATGGATGTGGATAAGGGATTGTTGCGCCAGCTTCCTTCGCCTGAACCTCAGAAGAAGGAACAGCAGGAATCGGTAGTGGATAAGAACAGTCTGATGGCGATTCATCTTACGGCTGGAGATACGCTGCTGGTGAACAACCAGCCGATGAAGCTGGAAGACCTGAAGCTGGAAACCGTCCGCTTGGTACATCGCCTGGGTAAGAAGCATCTGATTTCCATTGAGAGCGACCGTGATGCCAACTACAACCTCTATTTCCAGATGCAGAATGAGTTGATGGAAGCCTATGCGCAACTTCGCAATGAGGCAGCCCAGAAAAAATATCATAGAGACTATGCGCTTTTGAGCAATGATCAGAAGGAGCAGGTGCGTAAGCTCTGTCCTCAGCGCATTACGGAGTCGTATGCCAATGCGATGACTCATGAAGACAAGAGTGTAGATGCTGATGCGGAAGAGAAACAGGAAACCCAGTCAACCCAGGAGAAAGGAGGCGCCAAATGATGAATTTTCGTAAAAAATCACATTCGGTTCCGGAATTGAATACGTCATCTTTGCCGGATCTGATTTTCTCGGTACTCTTTTTCTTTATGATCGTTACCCACATGCGACAGGTTACCTTGAAGGTGGAATGCCGTATGCCGGAAGGAAAGAATCTCACACGCCTGACCAAGAAGTCGGCTGTAAGTCATATTTATATAGGAAAGCCAACCAAGGATTTGCAGGGCAAATACGGCTCAGGTACTCAGATACAGATGAATGACAAGTTTGCCAGTGCTTCTGATGTGCAGGATTATATCTCAGCCGAGAAGAAGCGGATGTCGCCTGAAGACCAGAAACTGATGACCGTTTCCATCAAGGCAGACCAGGACACCAAGATGGGAGTGATTACCGATGTGAAGCAGGCGCTGCGCCAGGCAAAAGCACTGAAAATAAGCTATTCTGCTGTTGAAAATAGGAAATAATATGCTCTAAAAGGAAAAATAATATTAATTTATTATTTTTTTTATTAGAAAAGTTGCTTTTTCTAAAGAAAAGTGCTACCTTTGCAGGCAAATAATAATTAATTATGGCAAAACAAGTATTAGATTCATTAGATAGGCATATTCTGAAGCTGATTTCTCAGGATGCCCGAATTCCATTTCTGGAAGTAGCACGTGCTTGTAATGTAAGCGGTGCTGCCATTCATCAGCGTGTAGCTAAACTCACTAACCTTGGCATTATTAAAGGCTCTCAATTTGTTATCGATCCAGAGAAGATTGGTTACGAAACCTGTGCATATATGGGACTGTTCCTCAAGGAACCTGAGAAGTTTGATCAGGTGGTTGAAGAACTCAAGAAGATTCCTGAGGTAGTAGAGTGTCATTATACTACGGGCGGTTTTGATATGTTCATCAAGATTTATGCAGTCAACAACCACCACCTCCTGGAGATTATCCATGATAAGTTGCAGCCATTAGGTCTTTCCAGAAGCGAGACCATCATCTCCTTCAATGCAGCCATCGACCGTCAGCTTTCTCTGAAGGATATTCAGCAGGTTGCTGATGAGGATGATGAGACAACAGAAGAATAGGAATTTATTCAACCGTACTGGTCGAATTTATTTTCTGATATAGGTGAGGAATGAGAACGACAATCCGTTTTCATTCCTCATTTCTTTTTCCGTCACTTCCCAGGCAGAACTGTCGATGGCAGGGAAGAAGGTATCTGCCTGTTCCGGCTCCTTATCTACGATGGTGAGATAGAGTTTCCGGGCAGCAGGAAGAGCCTGGCGATAGATGCTTTCTCCGCCAATGATGAAGATTTCTTCCGGGCTGGTTATTCCTGTATCTTCCTTTGGGGCAGACAAGGTATCGCCTTGCGCAGCCCTGAGTGCTTCTTCCAGGGTAGGATATACTTCGCCCCCATCTATCTCTTTCTGACTTTTAGAGACAACGATGTTGCGGCGATGTGGAAGAGCACCGTTAGGGAGAGAATCAAATGTCTTTCTGCCCATGATGATGGTATGCCCCGTGGTAAGTTCACGGAAGCGGACCATATCGGATGGTAAATGATAGAGCAATCGGTTCTGGTAGCCGATTGCTCTATTATCTTTAGAGATACAAGCGATGATGCTGAGCATATTCATTCCTGATGATTGGTTCTTCTTGATGAATTCTTATCTTGTTTCTTGATACTTATTTCTTGCTGATAACACAGGGTTCTTCCGGCACGTGGCTGCTCTTGATTTTCCACTCTTGTGGATAGAGGTTGTTGGCACGGTTACCGATGTTCTTCTCCCAGCCTAGAGGCATCTGCTGATAGGTAACGAGCACGTAGCCTTTGGGGGTGTCTGCAGGAAGATTCACAGCCTCTTTGCGCAGGTAGCGGATGGCATCCTCGTAGGAGAGTTCTACCTGTGGGAAAACCTCAGTGTTGAGTTCGGTGGAGAGTGCCAGACTCTGGTCGGGAATGATGTCTTTGCCCTTGGTTGTTCCCAGTTTGATGCCGGCATGTATCACCTTCAGGTTTCTGGCAGCATCCTCATAGATGGCTTTCCATCGGCTTGGGATGGCATAGAAGTTATCGTCTTCGGTTATCGTTTCATAGTCGGAAGACTTCAGCCAGTCTGTTGGAACCTGCTGACTCTTTCCCTTGTTTCCTCTGTTCTTTCCTTTATCCTTGTTCTTGTCTTTCTTCTTCTTTTTATCCTCCTTCTCCATTTCCGGTTCTCCCTCTTTTCTGAGTACAGCGAGGAAGATGCCTTCTCCGCGGGTCTTGCCTGGAAGAAAACGATAGACAGGGATGTCTGTGCCTATGAGATTGCCCGTGATATTCCATGCTTCATCGATATCGTTGAGTGCAATAGCATCAGCCCCCAGCTCCTCACAGATCCAGGCGATATTCTCTTCGTCTTCGTGGGCATTGAAGGTGCAGGTAGAGTAGATGAGGAGACCGCCGGGTTTCAGGCAGTTCCAGATATCGCTTACGATTTCGCGCTGCAGATGCCAGCAGTTGTCCACATTCTGCAGGCTCCATTCGCTGATGGCGCCATCATCCTTGCGGAACATACCTTCGCCGGAGCAGGGAACATCGGTGAGGATGACATCAAACTGAAGCTTCGACTTCTTGTAGTCGCGTGGATAGTTGTTGGTGACGATCATATCGGGATGACCGAACTTCTGGATATTCTCTGCAAGAATCTGCGAGCGGGTGCGCATCGGTTCGTTGCTGAAAAGAAGACTCCCTTCCGGCAGGGCAGCACGTACGGCGGTAGATTTTCCACCTGGAGCCGCACAGAGATCGAGCATCATCACAGGTTCGTGAACGAGTTGTCGGATTACCAGATCCACGAACATGGAAGAAGCCTCCTGTACGTAATACTTTCCGGCATGGAGCCAGGGATCGAAGGTGAAGTTAGGACGGGTGGAGAGATAGCGACCGGTGGAAGGGCACCATGGAATCGGTTCGCCCGCAGCATCTTCTCCCTCCTTGCATTTGAAAGGATTGAGACGGATACTGGTAGGTGCTTCTCCCTCGGTGATGCCCTGTTTCAGTTGCTGGAACAGTTCATCGCCCATCAACTCTTGGGTATATTGGATGAAATCTTCTGGTAATGTCTTCATTTTATGCCTTTATTCTTGATTTTGTTTGCAAAAATAAGAAAAATTTTGTTTCTTTGCAACTAATTTCCCAAGAGATGCGTCTAAGACATAGAAAAAATAATAAATAACAAGGTAAAACTATAAAAATATTGTTAGATATGAAGAAAGCGATATTAACATTGGCGCTCATCATGAGCATCGGAGCTACCCAGGTGTCTCTGGCATCTTCTGCTCCAAAACATCGTTATCATCCAACTACCCAACAGGTGGATAAGCAGGCTTCTCCTGCCGCAGCAAAGCAGGAAGATAAGCAGGCTGCTGCCGGGCAGGCATCCGCAGCTCAGGATGATGAGGCTATTGCTGCCTATTCTGATACAACCGCAACGGATACTTCCGACTATGCTGATGTAGATGACAATGACAACCGTGCTTATCATTCCAAGTATAGTCTCGGCAACTATGATGATCCTTTCGATTTCATCGGTTCGGTATTTGGTGGCGGAGCGCTGTCGGTTATCATCATCTTCTGTATCATCTTCGGTCTGCTGTTTGTCTTTGCTCCGCTGATCATCGTGTTCCTGGTTATCAGATATCTGATTCGCCGCCACAACGACCGGATGAAGTTGGCGGAGATGGCGATGGAGAAGGGCATCAATGTTCCGGAAAGCGACCGTCCGATAGACAAGCAGAGCGATGAATATCTGGTGAAGCGAGGATTGAGAAATGCCTTCCTGGGAGCAGGCTTGTGCGCCATGTTCGCTTGGTGGGAAGCTGACTTCCTGGCTGGTATCGGAGCCCTGGTCTTCTTCTATGGATTGGGACAGACCCTGATAGGTTCGCTTCCAGCCATCAAGGATTGGTGGAAAAACCGCCATGGCGATCAGGGCACGGGGTATAATGGAACTCCGGTATAAAAATCAAACAACAATTATTAGTTAATATATAGTGGAAAAGTTATCCGATATTTCTCTCGTCACGAAGGTGGTGATGCTTCACGACCGCAAGTCGTTCGACTTGCTGGTCAAGAAGTATCAATCACCTATTCGTGGGTTCTTCCTACGGCAGACGCTGGGGGATGCGCAGCTGAGTGACGACTTGGCGCAGGATACCTTTGTGAAGGCTTATACACATCTGTCGGGGTTCAGGGGTACAGCCAGCTTCTCCACTTGGCTTTATCGTATTGCCTATAATGTGTGGTATGATTATACCCGCAGTCATAAGGAAACACAGGATATTGATACGCCGGCTGTTACCCGACAGAATGCGCAGGGGGTGAATGCCGGACTGAAGATGGATTTGCTCAATGCCCTACGGATATTGAGCGATAACGAACGGACGTGCATCACGCTGCAGCTGATGGATGGTCTTTCTATAGATAAGATAGCAGAAGTGACGGGAATGGCGCAAGGCACCATCAAGTCGCATCTCTCTCGTGGAAAACAGAAACTTGCAAGTTACTTAAAGCATAATGGTTATGACCGATAAAATGATAGATAATAGAAATGGTATGGAGCTTGAACCGCTGAGCGCCACGGACAATCAGCTCCTTCAGGCTTTCTTTGCCGATAACAGGATGAAGGAGATTCCGGATGATGGATTCTCTGATAGGGTGATGCAGGCATTGCCGAGTCTTGATCCGGAAAAGACCGTGCTGGCTCTTGAGCAGGAAAAGGCTTTGGCTAAGCGTCGCCGATTGGAACATCTGTGGACGGCTGCCTGTGTGGCTGTCGGCGTAGTTGCTGCTGTGGTTTGTCAGGGATGGGAGCAGATACAGGGTTGGCTCTTCTCAATGAAGATAGATTTCCTGCTGACCGGTTCACGTGCCCTTACCCATTTGGCTGATGCTATCCCCCAGACGCAGAATCTCCTGATGATGCTGGCAGGCATCGTAGTACTCGTGATGGTCTGGGGATACAATGAGCTGGCGGATGCCAGATGATAGGAACATATTAGATTACAGGTGATAGGTTGTTCCTATTTATTGAATCATCAATCGATAAGATAAGAAAAAACTCTTTCTGCTAGTAGAAGAATGGTCTTCTGCTAATAGAAAGAGTTTTTTTATAGGGATGAAAGTTATGTTCAAAGCTTTTGAACCTATGTTCAGCAGTGTTGAACTTATATTCAGCAGTGCTGAACTTAAGTTCAACACTGCTGAACATAGATTATGCCTAGGAGAAAATACTTTTATTCCCTATCAAAGTTGATTTTATATCCGTAGCCTTCGGATTCTTTCTCTTGTCTTGGCTTTGACTTTGGCGGGTTCTGCAGGTTACCATCGTGGTCGAACATCTTATAGGTGGTACGAAGAACAGTAAACTCGGTACGGCGGTTCAGCTGGTTGCATATTTCCTGATGCTCCCTGGGCTGCTTGAGGATGAAATCCTGGGTGAGCACATCGTCTTCCTTCAGCCAAGGATATTTCTCCGTGAGCTTCCTGCGGATTGTCTTCGGGCGTTCCTTGCCATATCCCACAGGGGTAAGGCGCTCTTTTTCGATGCCGTGAGCTATGAGGTAATCTACTACCGACTGGGCTCGGCGCTGAGACAATCGTTTGTTGTACTCGCTGTTGCCTTTGTAATCGCAATGGGCACTCAGTTCGATGGTTACGTGGGAATTCTCTTTCAGTAAGGCTACGAGCTTATCCAGAGCCTGGGTGCTGGCTGGCGTCAGGGTAGCTTTGTCAAAATCATAGAAGATGTTGTCGATGAGTACTGGGGCTGAGATGGAAGCCAGAGGGAACTGGAGTACATACTCCTTGCTCTCCTTTGCCGAATCTATCCGCAACTCCTCCTTGTGGTTGAGGAATCCCTTGCAGGTAGCCATCACAAGATAATCTACCTTAGGATGGATAGGCATTGTGAAGGAACCGTCACTCTTGACCGGTAGTTTCTTGTAGGTGCCATCGTTGCCTACTACCATTACCTGGGCGGCAGGAAGTTCGTAGCCGTCTTTTTCGTAAACCCATCCCTTCATCGTGGTGACAATCTCCGGATTTTCGAAAGAATAGATATGATCGTAGCCGCGGCCATCCTTTCTGTTGGAAGAGAAGAAGCCACGGTTGTGCAGTCCCTCGAAGGTCATTCCGAAATCATCTGCTTCTGAATTGAGGGGATAGCCGGGGTGCTCTATCTTATACTGCCGGGTCTTTTCGTCTGTTCGGGCGATGTAGATGTCGAGACCGCCCATTCCGATATGACCGTTACTGCTGAAATAAAGGTCGCCATTGGGACGGAAGGTAGGGAACATCTCGTCGCCCGGAGTATTGATGGGGGCACCGAGGTTTTCCACCCCTCCCAGACCTGAAGGAGTGAGGCGCACACGCCAGATATCGTAACCGCCCATTCCGCCAGGCATATCGGAAACGAAATAGAGCCATTCGCCGTCAGGACTGATGGCAGGGTGGGCGTAGGTACTCAAGGTATCCTGGGTGATTTCCAGCTTCTGAACCTTTCCCCAGGCAGCATCCGAACGGGAAGAGGTGACGATCTGGGCAAATCGGGGAGAGGCTGGATCGGTGACGCATTGGGTGAGATACATCTCCTTGCCATCGGGAGTGAAGCAGCAGGCTCCCTCATCATAGTCGGTATTCAGACCGGAGGCGATGGCTTCCGGTCTGCTCCATTTTCCCTTGTCGTCTTTTTCTGAATAGAAGATATCGCCAGCCTTGGTTCCAGTGATTCCGCTGAGTTCATCTCCCTGTGCGTCGTTGCGGGTGGAGGTGAAGTAGATCTGTTCGTATTCATCGCCCAGGAGCATCGGTGAATAATCGGCTCTTCGGGAGGTGAAGACATCCATCTTCTTTACCTGATATCTGCTTCCGGCTTTTTTCCAGCCGGGAGCCATCTGGGCAGATTTCAATCCGTTCTGGGCTAGGATATTGTCGGGCATGGAATCCACGAGGATTCTGAATTCCTTTTCTGCCTGCTTGTATTCACCGTTTTTCAGGAGCAGACGGGCGTAAGCCAGACGGTCATCGAGTGAAGCCTGGTTATAGCGGATGGCATTGCGGTAAGCATTCACAGCCTTGGGGGTAGCATTGATCTTGTTGTAGCAGCGTGCCATTTTCAAGGCTAGCTTTCCCCGGTTTTCACGCTCCTTGGGAGGCGTCTTGGTGTAGGCTTGCTTGAATTGGTCGGCAGCATCATAGTATTCGCCTAAAGAAAGGAACTTTTCTCCCTTCTTCAGGTTTTTGTCAATGCCGCAGCTTATCAGAAGGAGGCAGCAAAAGGCTGTTATGATTTGGTAATATCTAATCTGCTTCATACTGGAACAACTTAATTATTTTACTGAACTTTCGCAAGCAACTCTCCCACACGCCCTGAAAGGGCAGAAGCTCCTAGCCAGGGCAACGCCCTGGGGATAGTAGCAGTCAGCAAGGCGCCCTGTGAGGGCAAAAGCCTTATAAATTGCCTCGTTCTTTGAAGCTTTTGCCCTTACAGGGCGACAGGTTTGCGTCCATAATGACCCAGGGCGTTGCCCTGGGCTAGGAGCTTCTGCCCTTTCAGGGCGTGTGGAGCTTATATGCGAAACTTGAGTTATATCTTATTACATCTGCGAGAATGGCTGGCGGTATTGGCAGCCAGATTTCCAGTTGCTGCATCCATAGGCGGTCTTGCCCTTGATGATGACGCCCTTGCCGCAGAGCGGACATGGCTTGCCTACCATTGGGTCGGCTGGAGCCTGAGTTGCAGAAACCGGCTGTGCTGCTGCATTCTGCGAACCTACATTTTGTGTCGTAGCTTCATCCTTTTTCTTGGCTGGCATCTTCTTTGTTTCAGCTTTCTTTGCCGCCGTTTTCTTCTTTTCCGGCTTTTTCTTCAGATCTTCCTCCGTCATGATGGTCACTCTTCGGCTGCTGTTATCCGATAATACATCGATGACTATCTGGTTGATCTGTTCTTTCAAACCATTGATGAACTCGGCAGGGTCGTAGGTCTTGTGCTCGATGTCTCGGAGCTTTTTCTCCCAGATACCGGTCAGCTCACAGCTCTTCAGGAGTTCCTCGTGGATGGTGTCGATGAGCTCGATACCTGTTGGAGTTGCCATCAGGTTCTTGCGCTGGCGGCGGATGTAGTGGCGCTTGAAGAGGGTTTCGATGATGCCGGCACGGGACGATGGACGGCCGATGCCGTTCTCCTTCAATGCCGCACGAAGTTCCTCGTCTTCCACGAATTTACCCGCTGTCTCCATCGCACGGAGCAGGGTTGCCTCGGTGTAATACTTAGGCGGCGTGGTCCATTTTTCCGTCAGGGTAGGCTGATGGTCGCCCGATTCGCCTTTCACGAAAGAAGGGAGGGTTCTTTCTTCTACCACTTCCTTCTTGGCACCGTTTCCGTTTCCGTCGCCTGCATTTCCGCCATCATTTCCGCTGGCATTATCTGCATCGTCGTCCTCTGCATTCTTCGCATCCTTGGCATAGACTACTCGCCAGCCCGGTTCCAGAATCTCCTTACCGCTCACCTTGAACTCTATCTTTTCCGGCTTTGGTCCGTCCTCGTTGATAACCTCGCCCAATACGGTGGTGGTAGAGAACTTACAATCCGGATAGAACACGCTGATGAATCGCTTGGCGATGAGATCATAGACATTCGCCTCCATATCGGTGAGTCCGGTTGGCGGAACTCCGGTTGGGATGATGGCGTGGTGATCGGTTACCTTGCTGTTATCGAAAACCTTCTTGCTCTTCGGCAACTTCTTGCCGGTGGCTGCGAGCTGCTGGATGAGCGGGAGGTATTTCTGCTGACTGGCTATCTTTGCCTGGCTCACACCATTCAGAATCTGCGGACATTTCGGATAGATATCGTCTGTGAGAAACTGGGTATCTACACGAGGATAAGTGGTATATTTCTTCTCGTAGAGACTCTGGATGAGCTTCAGCGTAATATCGGCTGAGTAGGCAAACTTCTTGTTGCAATCCACCTGCAGTGAGGTGAGGTCGTAGAGATGAGGGGGTGCCTCGTTTCCCTTCTTCTTGCTTACATCCGTAACGGTGAAGGGTTTGCCGGCGATGGTGCTGAAAGCCTTCTCGCCTTCCTCCTTGCTGGTAAACTTGCCGCTGGTAGCCGTAAACTGGGTGTCGCGATAGATGGTGGCGAGTACCCAGTAAGGCTCGGAAACGAAGTTGTCGATTTCCTTCTGGCGGTTTACGATAAGGGCTAGGGTAGGGGTCTGCACCCGGCCGATGCTGAGCACCTGTCGGTTCTGACCATATTTCAATGTATAAAGTCGGGTGGCGTTCATGCCGAGAATCCAGTCGCCGATGGCACGGGAAAGTCCGGCTAGATAGAGCGACTGATATTCCCCCTGGTCTTTCAGTTCCTGGAATCCCTGCTTGATGGCTTCATCGGTCATGGATGAAATCCACAGTCTCTTGACGGGGCATTTTGCCTGCGCCTTCTGCATCACCCATCTCTGGATGAGCTCTCCTTCCTGTCCGGCGTCACCGCAGTTGATGATGCTGTCGGCAGCCTGCATCAGTTTTTCGATGGTGGCAAACTGCTTCTTGATGCCTTCATCGTTGATGAGCTTGATGCCGAAGCGCTGTGGAATCATCGGCAAAGCCGAAAGGCTCCAATGTTTCCACATTGGAGTATAATCATCCGGTTCTTTCAGCTCACAAAGGTGGCCGAAAGTCCATGTTACTTGGTAACCATTACCTTCCATATAACCGTCGCGTGCCGTGGTAGCCCCGATGATTCGGGCGATATCCTTAGCCACACTCGGTTTCTCTGCTATACAAACTATCATGTTTTATTCTTATTTTCTGTTTGCAAAGGTACAATAAAATAATGAGATAGCCATCATTTCAGCTTCTTTTTCTCATGGCGGGGAATAAAATATTCCACAAAAAAGGTCGCCCTGAAAGAGCAAAAGCTTCTTGCATTCAAAGCTTTTGCCCTTTCAGGGCGACCTTGCTGATTGTTATCTAACCCAGGGCGCTGCCCTGGGCTAGGGGCTTCTGCCCTTTCAGGGCGTGTTCGTATAAATCTGCGTGAGATTATTCGTACTCCTGCCAGCTCTTGATCTGAAGCTGATCCTGGCTCATTGTGCAGAATGCCTCGATGAAGGCTGAAGCCAAGCGGGCATTAGTCATCAATGGGATGTTGTGGTCGATAGCGCCACGACGGATTCTGTAACCATTGGTCAACTCGCGCTTGGTATGATTCTTAGGGATGTTGACGATGAGGTCGAACTTGTGGTCTGCAATCATCTCCATCACGTTAGGAATATCCTTATGGTCCTCATCAGGCCATCCTACGGCAGTAGCCTTGATGTTGTTCTCGTTGAGGAACTTGGCTGTACCAGAAGTAGCGTAGATAGTGTAACCATTCTTAACCAAAGCCTGGGCAGCGTCGAGCAGAGAAGCCTTCTCCTTCGCACCACCGCTTGAAAGCATGATGCCCTTATCCTTTGAAGGAATCTTGTAGCCGGTGGCAATCAATGAGTTGAGCAATGCCTCCTCGAAAGTATCACCCATACAACCTACCTCACCGGTAGAACTCATATCCACACCCAAAACTGGGTCGGCGTTCTGCAAACGGGCGAATGAGAACTGTGATGCCTTCACACCCATGCGGTCGATATCGAAGGCAGACTTGTCTGGCTTCTGGTATGGAGCGTCGAGCATGATGCGGGTAGCCGTCTCGATGAAGTTGCGCTTCAATACCTTGCTCACGAATGGGAATGAACGGGATGCACGGAGGTTACACTCGATTACCTTTACATCGCGACCCTTAGCCAGGTACTGGATATTGAAAGGACCAGAGATGTTGAGCTCCTTGGCAATGGCACGTGAAATCTTCTTGATCTGACGGGCTGTAGCGAAGGAAATCTGCTGAGCAGGGAAGGTCATGGTAGCGTCGCCAGAGTGAACACCTGCATACTCTACGTGCTCTGAAATACCATACTCTACAATCTCACCATTCTGAGCCACACCGTCGAACTCAATCTCGTTGGTCTCTGTCATAAACTGAGAGATAACCACTGGGTATTCCTTGGAAACCTCAGAAGCTGCCTCCAGGAAGCGACGCAACTCGTCATCGTTGTGGCAAACGTTCATGGCTGCACCAGAAAGAACGTAGGATGGACGGACGAGAACAGGATAGCCTACCTCGTCGATGAACTTCTGAACATCCTCCATAGAAGTGAGGGCGCTCCACTTAGGCTGGTCGATGCCCAGCTTATCGAGCATGGCAGAGAACTTACCACGGTTCTCGGCACGGTCGATGTTGACAGGAGATGTACCCAGAATTGGCACAGACTGGCGATGAAGCTTCATAGCCAGGTTGTTAGGAATCTGACCACCTACAGAAACAATCACACCACGTGGTGACTCCAGGTCGATGACATCGAGTACACGCTCGAATGAAAGCTCATCGAAGTAGAGACGGTCGCACATATCGTAGTCGGTAGATACGGTCTCCGGGTTGTAGTTAATCATGATTGACTTGTAACCCAACTTGCGGGCTGTGTTGATAGCGTTTACTGAACACCAGTCGAACTCTACAGAAGAACCGATGCGGTAAGCACCTGAACCGAGAACGATGACAGACTTCTCGTTCTTGTAGTAGTTGATGTCGTAACCCTCTACAGCGTATGTCATGTAGAGATAGTTAGTGAGGTCAGGATGCTCGCTAGCCACAGTAGGGATGCGCTTCACGGCAGGAAGAATGTTCAGCTTCTTGCGCAGGGCACGGACAGCGAGAACCTCCTTCTCCATGTTGGTATCCTTGGTCTTCAATACGAAGCGGCCAATCTGGAAGTCAGAGAAGCCCAATACCTTAGCCTCGCGCAATACCTCGGCTGGAATCTCCTCCAATGTATTGTATGTAGAAAGCTTGTGCTTGTAATCTACGATATTCTTCATGCGCTCGATGAACCAAGGGTCAATCTTGGTCAACTCCTCGATGCGCTCGATGGTGTAGCCTTCCTCCAAAGCCTGGGCGATGGCGAAGATACGGAGGTCGGTAGGGTTGGAAAGCTCCTCATCCAGGTTGTCGAACTTGGTGTGGTCGTTGCCAACGAAACCGTGCATTCCCTGACCAATCATACGGAGACCCTTCTGGAGCATCTCCTCGAATGAGCGGCCGATAGACATGATTTCGCCTACAGACTTCATGGAAGAACCAATCTTGCGGCTTACACCGGCAAACTTGGTAAGGTCCCAACGAGGAATCTTGCAGATCATATAGTCGAGTGATGGAGCCACATAAGCAGAGTTAGGAGTACCCATCTCGCCAATCTGGTCGAGTGTGTAACCGAGGGCAATCTTAGCTGCAACGAAAGCCAAAGGATAACCTGTAGCCTTAGATGCAAGAGCAGAAGAACGGCTCAAGCGAGCATTGATCTCGATGATACGGTAGTCGTTGGTCTCAGCATTGAAAGCATACTGGATGTTGCACTCACCCACGATGTTGAGGTGACGCACGCACTTCACGGCGATGTCCTGCAACATCTTCACCTGCTCGTCGGTAAGAGAACAGGTAGGAGCTACTACGATAGACTCACCCGTGTGGATACCCAGTGGGTCGAAGTTTTCCATAGAGGCAACGGTGAAGCAACGGTCGTTTGCATCACGGATGCACTCAAACTCAATCTCCTTCCATCCCTTCAAGCTCTCCTCAACGAGTACCTGAGGTGCAAAAGTGAAGGCTGATTCAGCAATCTCCTTGAACTCCTCTTCAGTCTTGCAGACACCAGAACCGAGACCACCCAGCGCATAGGCAGAACGGATCATGATAGGGTAGCCGATGTTGCGGGCTGCAGCAACAGCCTCCTCCATGTTCTCGCAAGCGTGGCTTACTGGAACTTTGAGGTCAACCTTGTTAAGCTCCTTTACGAAGAGGTCGCGGTCTTCTGTGTTCATAATAGCCTCTACAGAGGTACCCAACACATCCACGCCATACTCCTTGAGCACACCACTGAGGTAGAGTTCTGTACCAACGTTCAAACCCGTCTGTCCACCCCAAGCCAGCATGATGCCGTCTGGGCGTTCCTTCTTGATGATTTCAGTTACAAAAAAAGGTGTCACCGGCAAGAAATAAACCTTGTCAGCAATACCTTCACTCGTCTGAATTGTAGCAACGTTTGGATTGATAAGGACGGAACTAATACCCTCCTCACGCAAAGCCTTGAGAGCCTGCGAACCGGAATAGTCAAACTCACCTGCCTGGCCGATCTTCAACGCACCGGAACCCAGGACTAGGACTTTCTTAAGCTGTTTCTTCATCTTTATATAACTATAAGTTTATTCTTAATAATAAAAAGTCTCTTCTGAAAATGTCTTGTTTAGTATCTATTTAGTTTCTTAGTCAGATTACTAAGGAAGATACACTATTTCGGGCAGCAAAGATACGTTAAATATCTGAATCATCCAAATTTTCTGCCATTCTTTACAGTTAAATAACATCAATTATTTAAAAATCCTTTCGGGATTGTCTCATTTTTGCTATTTTTTTGTTACTTTTGCAGCGCCTACAGAAATGTAGTAGAATGTTTCGAGAATAATAAAACAATAGCTTACAAGATAAAGTGATAACAACAATGAAAGTCGGATTATTCGTCCCTTGTTATGTGGATGCTTTATACCCTGATGCGGGTGTGGCTACATACAAGTTACTAAAGCACTACGGACTGGATGTCGGTTATCCCGAAAAGCAGACTTGCTGCGGTCAGCCGATGGCTAACGCGGGTTTTCAGGATAAGTCGGAGAAGGTCATAGAGACATTTGATGAGCTGTTCAAGGATTACGATTACATCGTAGCTCCTTCAGCTTCATGTGCCGCTTACGTTAAGGTGTATTACCCTAAGATTCTGGAGGGTAAGCACGAGTGTATTTCATCAAAGAAGATCATGGATGTTGTGGAGTTCCTTCACGATGTGCTGAAGGTGGATCATGTGCCGGGCAAATTCCCACACGTGGTGAGTGTGCACAACAGTTGCCATGGTGTGCGGGAACTGGGCTTGTCGTCTCCATCTGAGCGACACATCAAGCCATTCAACAAGATTATCGACCTGTTGAATATGGTGGAAGGCATTACCATCCACGAGCCGGAGCGTAAGGATGAGTGCTGCGGATTCGGCGGTATGTTCTCTATCGAGGAGCCTGCCGTTTCTATCCGTATGGGAGAGGATAAGATCAAGCGCCACATGGCTACGGGTGCCGAATATGTCACCGGACCGGATTCTTCCTGTCTGATGCACATGGCGGGAATCGCCAAGAAGGAGAAGATGCCGATCAAGTTTATCCATGTTGTTCAAATTTTAGCTGCAGGACTATGAGTACAGAACATTCCAAGAGAGCTGCGAAGTTTACGCAGAACGTAGAGAAGACCACCTGGCACGACGCTACCTTCTGGTCTGTTCGTCAGAAGAGAGATAAGATGGCAGAGGGACTTCCTGAGTGGGAAGATCTCCGCGAGCATGCCTCTGAAATCAAGATGCACACCATCACCCATCTTGCCGATTACCTCGATATGTTTTCCAAGAACCTGGAGAGCCGTGGGGTAAAGGTTCACTGGGCGAAGGATGCGCAGGAGTTCAACGAGATTGTGCTCGGCATTCTGAAAGATCACAACGTGAAGAAGATGGTGAAGTCGAAGTCGATGCTCACCGAGGAGTGCGAGATGAATCCTTATCTGGAGAAGCACGGAATCGATGTGGTAGAGACCGACCTGGGTGAGCGCATCATCCAGCTCTTGGGTCAGAAGCCTAGCCACATCGTGATGCCTGCCATCCACCTGAAGCGTGAGGAAGTGGGAAAGATGTTCGAGGAGAAGGGAATCTCCAAGGAAATCGGTAACTACGATCCTACTTATCTGACCCGCTGCGCCCGCCATCATCTCCGCGACCAGTTTATGGAAGCCGGAGCCGGTATGACCGGCTGCAACTTTGGTGTGGCTGCCACAGGCGATTGCGTGGTCTGCACCAATGAGGGAAATGCCGATATGACCACTTCCATGCCTAAGCTCCATATCGTAGCGATGGGTATCGAGAAGCTGGTTCCTGATTATAAATCACTGGCTGTATTCCAGCGCCTGCTTTGCCGCTGCGGAACCGGTCAGCCTACCACTACCTTTACCTCTCATTTCCGCCAGGCTCGTCCGGGTGCTGAGATGCATGTGGTTCTGGTGGATAATGGCAGAAGCGATATTCTCGCCGACAAGGACCACTGGCAGACCTTGAAGTGCATGCGCTGCGGAGCCTGCATGAACACCTGTCCGGTTTATCGCCGTTCGGGCGGTTACAGTTACACCTATTTCATTCCGGGTCCTATCGGTGTGAACCTCGGAATGCTGAAGAATCCTCAGAAGTACAGCGACAATGTTTCGGCATGTACCTTGTGCTTGTCTTGCGACAATGTCTGCCCTTCCAAGGTAGGTCCTGGTTCGCAGATTTACGTATGGCGCCAGAGTCTGGAGAGATTGGGCAAGGCAAATCCTGTGAAGAAGGCAATGTCGAATGGTATGAAATATCTCTTCGAACGTCCTGCGCTCTACACCACAGCCTTGAAGTTTGCGCCACTCGCCAATCTGATTCCTGAGTGCTGCACGCACTTCAGCAACTGGAATGCGTGGGGTATCGGTCACACCATGCCTGAGTTTGCGAAGAAGAGCTTCCACCAGCTTTGGAAAGAAGGAAAGGTGAAGTAGTGGCTAATCATAAAGTTCAAAGTTCAAATTTCAAAGTTCAATGAATAAAGAAGATTTCCTGAACAAGTTGCGTAAGAATACGCACGTTCAATTCGATATGCCTGCCGTAGATGTCAAGGGAATCCAGTATGAGGATACCTTGAAGCAGTTTATTGAGATGACTGAGTCTGTGGGTGGACACGTGATAGAGGCTGAGGCGGGCGAGAGCCTGGATGAGCTGGTGAAGAAGGCTTATCCGGAGGCGAAGGTCTTTGCTTCCAACCTGCCTGAGATTACCATCGCGCAGAAGAATCCTGATACCGTGGCTGAGGCCAACGACCTGAATGGTACCGATGTGGGTATTGTACGTGGAGAAGTGGGTGTTGCCGAGAATGGCTGCGTCTGGATTCCTCAGACCATGAAGGAGAAGGCGGTGCTTTTCATCTCCGAATATCTCGTGATTTTCCTTCAGAAAGATAAGGTAGTTAACAATATGCACGAGGCTTATGCCCGTATCGAGATGGATCCGAAGTATAATTTCGGTACTTTCATCAGCGGTCCTTCCAAAACTGCCGATATTGAGCAGGCTCTGGTAATGGGTGCGCAAGCTGCCCGTGGTGTGACAGTTATACTTTTGTAAAAGGCAGAAATCCCGAAGCTCACTATCGTGTGAACTTCGGGATTTCTCTTTATACTGTCCATTCATAGGTGTCGTAAACCACGCCTCTTCCTCCATAACCTTCCTTGTGGGCGATGAGGCCCTCATTGATCCAGGCTCCCTGCTGTTCCGTAGAACTGCCGAAATCCAGGTAGGGATAATCGGGGTAATCATGATACATAATCTGTTCGTAGATAGCCTCCATGGCTCCGAATTCCTTTCCCTCATCATTGGTAGAACTGTATTGTCCATGTACCACTTGCTGGGTAATATAAAAGGTGAGACCTCCTATGATGTGCCCGTTGCGATAAGCATTATATTGGATGATATTCTCGGGGAACCGGCTTTTCAGAAGTTCCATTTCCTGAAGCGTGTGTACCGGTTTGGCACCAAATCGCTTTTCCAGGTTCTCATTCAATACCTCCCAGAATTCCGACAGACTTGCATCTCTCACTACGGTCACCCCATTCTGATGAGCCTTCTTCAGACGGCGCAGGTGGTCTTTGCGCCAGCGCAATTTCTGCTGCATGAAGATGGTTGTGCCGATATTGCGAAGCGTAAGATGAGCCTTGCATTTCCAGAAGATGGCATAGAGATCTTCTTCTGAAGGATGGAGATGATAGATCCAGGGAATAGGACGATACTGTACCTTCTCGAAACCCTGAAGACGCAGATAGACATTCAGTTCCTCAAAGAGTTGGCAGACATCTGAAATCGTGACGTGAATGCTCATGATCAGTCCGCCATAGGTGAGTCCGAAATGCGAGCAGAGGGTCTTGCCTACCTGATGGGCTGGCAGGATGGAATGGAGCTTCCCCTTCCTGAAGAACAGGAGAGAATAGTCCTTGAACCTATCGGAATGGTAATCCATATAGTTGCGGTAAAAGAGAAACGTAGCGTTTCGGGCTTTTGCCACATACGCATCCCATTGCTGGCGATATTCGGGAGTGTATTTGATGATTTCAAACATGATGTCTTGCGTATTTGAGGAGTTTCTCAAATAGGATGTCTTGCGTATTTGAGAAACTCGTCGTAATCATAGATATAATCAGCTTCTTCGTACAATTCCGAAGCCAGGACCAGACAGACCGAACCGGCTGAGAAGTTTTCCAGCGTTCGCCAGATACCTGTGTTGACGAGTAATCCCTGGTCGGGGCGGTTGAGAAGATAGGATTGCTTCCGGTTTCCATCATCCAGCGTAACCGTGAAGGAACCGCTGGCTGCGATGATTACTTCCAGGCATTCCTTGTGGGCGTGACCTCCGCGGGCAGCACCTGCCGGAATATCGTAAGTCCAGTAGGTGCGCCTGATGTGAAAGGGCACATCCTTGAAATCCTCCACATTCGTAGCCTGGAAGTCTTCGGATTGATGCGTGTTCTGGAAACGGATGATTTTTCCTATTTCTTTCATGAATCTTATTTCTTCATATAAGGGTCGGTGCCCAGGACGGTCTTGGCAAGGCGCTTTGCCTTGTCGCGGAGCGCATTCAGGTCATCGCCCTTCTCGCCATAGCAGAGAACGACACCCATGCGGCGACCTACGTGAGCCTCTGGCTTTCCGAAGATGCGGATGCGGGTGTGGTCTTCCTTCAAGGCATCGAGCATGTTGTAGTTCAATGGCTCTGTGCTTTCCTCTGGAGAGAGGATGACGGCAGAGCAGCCGATGTGCTCCAGATGGATTCCGGCGATAGGCAAGCCCATCACGGCACGGAAGTGGAGCTCAAACTCGCTCAGGTTGGTGGTGTGACCGAGGGTAACCATACCTGTATCGTGTGGACGAGGGCTCAACTCCGAGAAGATGACCTCACCCTGCTTGCTCAGGAAGAACTCTACGCCCCAGAGACCAGCACCGGTCAGTGCTTTGGTTACTTCGCCGGCAATATGTTCAGCCTTCTTCAAAGCCTCCTCTGGAAGCTGGAATGGCTGCCAGCTCTCACGGTAGTCGCCGCCCTTCTGTACGTGTCCGATAGGTGGGCAGAAGAGGGTAGGACCATCCTTCTGGGTTACGGTGAGGAGAGTGAACTCTGAATCGAAGTCGATGAATTCCTCGATAATCACTTCCTTCACGTCGCCACGACCTTCCTCCATCGCTTCCTTGTAAGCCTCCACCAGCTCATCATCGTTGTGAACATAGCTCTGTCCATGACCGCTGGAACTCATCAGTGGCTTTACTACGCATGGGAAACCAATCTCATCGGCAGCGTTCTTGAACTCCTCGAAAGTCTTTGCATAGAAATACTTGGCTGTGCGCAGACCCAGTTCCTTGGCAGCCAGGTCGCGGATGGCACGGCGGTTCATGGTGTAGTTCACGGCACGTGCCGAAGGTACAATCTGAATGCCCTCCTTCTCGAAGTCGAAGAGACGCTCGGTGCGGATAGCTTCAATCTCAGGCACGATGATGTCTGGGTGATGTTTCTCAACCACAGCGGTCAATGCGTCGCCATCGAGCATTGAGAACACTTCTCGCTCGTCGGCTACCTGCATGGCTGGTGCATTGTCATACTTGTCGCAAGCGATGACATACTGTCCTGCTCGCTTTGCGGCGATGGTAAACTCCTTGCCCAGTTCGCCTGAGCCCAAAAGCATAATCTTCTTCATTTATATGATGTTTAATATTTTATGTCCCTAAAATTAATCACTAATAATTAATCACTAATCATTAATCACTAAGTCCGAATTTCTTTCTGATAAATTCTGCGATAAACTTCTCTGTTTCTTCGATTCCCAGATGGCTGCTGTTGATGCAGAGGTCGTAGCTCTCGCTGTGTCCCCACTTCTTGCCTGTATAGTAATCGTAGTAAGAGGCGCGCTGCTCCTCATGGCTTTCGATAAACTTGCGGGCGGAGGCTCTGTCGATGTCCTTTCGCTTGCACACTGCCTTGATGCGGTCGTCGATGTTGGCGGTGATGAAAATATTGATCACATTCTTGTAATCACGCAGCACATAGTCAGCGGTTCTGCCCACAAACACGCAGTTGCCCTCATCGGCAGCCTTTCTGATGGCGTCGCTCTGGAACTTGTACAGACCTTCCTGCGAGAAGTCGTTGTGATAGAAGTTGTTATCGCTCAGGAAAGGCAGATGAGTGTGGAAGAGAGACTTGAAGAATCCCTTCTGCTCATCGTTCTGCTCGAAGAATTTCTCCGAGAATCCGCTCTCCTTGGCTGCAAGGTTCAGCAGCTCTCGGTCGTAGCACTTGCAACCGAAATCCTCCGCCAGTTTCTCGGCGATGATATGGCCGCCGCTACCAATCTGGCGACCTACGTTTATGATAATCTTGGTCATAAGCTTAAAATTTTAGCTGTTAACTGTTAACCATTAACCGTTAACTTTCATGTTTTCTCTATGTTGTTTTTTCAACTTGTTCATGTACCATGACATTACGATGGCAGCGATGACTGCGGCTGAGAAATCGGAGATAGGCATACTGTACCATACGCCGTCAATATCCCATATCATCGGCAGGAAAGCCAGGAGGGGCAGGAGGATGAGCAACTGTCTCGACAGGGAGAGGAAGATGCTGATCTTCACCTTTCCGATACACTGGAAGAAGTTCGTGATGACCATCTGGAAACCGATGATCGGGAAGCAGAACATCACCACTCTGATTGCCTTGATGCCCAGGTCTATCAGCTGCTTATCGGTAGTAAACATTCTCGCACAATAGTAAGGCAGGAACATCGCTATCAGCCATCCCGTCACCATGATGGCAGTGGCAGCAATGATGCTCAGGTTCAATACACGCATCAGTCGGTCCAGTTTCTGGGCACCATAGTTGTATCCGGCAATAGGCTGCATTCCCTGGTTGACACCTAACACGAACATGATGAACACCATCGCAATACCGTTGGCTATTCCGTAGGCACCCACGGAAAGGTCGCCTCCGAAACGCACCAGCTGGTTGTTGATGAAGATGACGATGATGCAGGCGCACACGTTCATCAGGAACGGCGAAATGCCGATGGCGAGGATGTTATCTACGAGTTTTTTCTTCAGTTTGTAGATTCCTTTCTTGAAGTGGAGCAGCTCGCTCTTGTTGCTGAAGAGTTTGATCTGCCACATCAGAGCCATCAGCTGCGATAGGATGGTGGCGATGGCGGCACCCTGTATTCCCCATTTGAAGACGAGGATGAAGAGGGCGTCCAGTATCACGTTCATCACCACCGTGAAGATGGTGGCGTACATCGCCTGCTTGGGCTTGCTCGCTGCTCGGAGCAGGGCGTTCATGCCGAAATACATGTGGCTCACCACATTGCCCAGCAGGATGATGACCATATACTCATGGGCATAGATGAGCGTCTGGTCGCTGGCTCCGAAGAATCTCAGGATAGGGTCGAGGAAGAGCAGACAGATGATGCTCAGCCCGATACCGATGATGAGATTCAGTGAAATCGTGTTACCCAGAATGTTCTGCGCCGTGGCATAATCCTTTTGTCCCAGCTTCACGCTGATGGCTGTAGATGCTCCTACGCCCACACCGGCTCCGAAAGCGGCGGTGAGGTTCATGAAGGGGAAGGTGATGGCGAGACCCGAGATGGCCATGGCTCCCACTCCCTGACCGATGAATACGCGGTCAACAATGTTGTAGAGCGAGGCGGCTGTCATCGCAATCATCGCTGGCAGGGCATACTGAACGAGCAGCTTGCCCACAGGCTTCGTACCTAATTCTAATGTCGCTTGTTTATTTTCCATTTATATCTGTTTTTTCCTCATAGCCGCTCGCTCAGCTTCTTTCAGAAAGCAACTGCGGCGGCTACTTGTCTGCAAAATTACAAAAAATATCTGATACCTTATTATATATATAAGAAAAACTTGCATTTCCTGATAAAAACTTCTCTTTTCTTTTGGCATTCTCGTACAAAAACTGTACTTTTGCAGTTTAGTATAAACAATAACAATCTGATTTGTCAACAGCAGTCAGACGAGAAAATAATAATATAACAATCGTACTACCGATAAATGATGAAAAGATATTTGATGCTTTATGCATTCATTCTGTCCACCTTGACATTGTTGGCTCGCGATGGCAAGGTAACTGGCTTTCTGGAGGCCGATATGGTGTCTTTCCCAGGTGGAAAATGCCAGATGTATCGTCTTTACCTCAAGGATAAAGACCTCGACCATACGCCCTTTTCGGTGAACCGCCCTTCGGAGTTCCTCTCCCAGCGCTCCATCGACCGACGTAAGCGCCAGGGCATTCCTGTAGATCTGACCGACCTTCCTGTGGCTCCGGCTTACGAAAAGCAGGTGGCTGAGGCTGGTATCGAGATCGTAGGAAAGAGCAAGTGGAACAATACGCTGCTCATCCGCATCCATAAGGTCAAGGAGCTCCGCAAGCTGGAAGGGCTGGAATTCATCACCAAGATGAAGAAGGTGTTCCAGGCTCCCGATTCCGTAAGTCAGCGTATGCGCTCGAATGTGCGCAATGGACTGAACGAGTGGAGTTCCGCCAATGGAGTGTATGGCGCAGCTGATGCTCAGCTGAAGTCGCTGAACGGCAAAAGGCTCCACGAAAGTGGCTATAGAGGCAAGGGAATGATGATAGCCGTATTCGACGGCGGATTCATGAATGTGGATAAGATTCCTGCCCTGCACAATATCAAGCTGGCGGGGGTGAAGGATTTCGTGGTTCCTGAATCCAAGAATGTATTTGGAGAGATGGAACATGGCACGATGGTGCTCTCTACGATGGCTGCCAATGCGCCCGACTTCTATGTGGGTGTGGCTCCTGAGGCGCAGTATCTGCTGATAAGATGCGAGGATGAACGCACCGAGAGCCTTGCCGAGGAGGATTACTGGGCAAGTGCGGCGGAATATGCTGACAGCTGTGGCGTGGACGTCATCAATTCTTCGCTCGGCTATCATGGCTTCGATGATTCCTCGATGGATCATCACTATTATGAGCAGGATGGCAACACCGCCCTCATCTCCCGAACCGCATCGATGTGTGCCGACAAGGGAATCGTATGCGTGAACTCTGCCGGAAACGATGGTATGGGTTCCTGGAAGAAAATCAATTTCCCTGCCGATGCCACGGATATCCTCACGGTGGGAAGCATCAACGAACAGGGCGTGAATGCTGCCTTCAGTGCCGTAGGACCTACGGCGGATGGCAGAATCAAGCCTGATGTGATGGCATTCGGAAGCCCTGCCTGCGTGATTACTGGTAGGGGAAGCATCATCAATGATAATGGAACTTCGTTTTCCTCTCCGCTGGTAGCGGGTATGGTGGCTTGCCTCTGGCAGGCGCTGCCTGGCAAGACTGCCAAGCAGATCATCAAGCTCGTAAAACTGGCAGGCGATAACCAGCAGCATCCCGATAATGTCTTCGGATACGGTGTGCCGGACTTCTGGAAAGCTTATCAGACGGGAAAAGCGATTAAGTAATCTTGGAACTTTGAACTTGGAACTTTGAACTTTATGATTAGCTTTGCTGCTATATGATAAGGGAAGTTCCAGGGGGGCTAAGTACCAAGTAATAGTATTCATAAAGTTCAAAATTCCAAGTTCAATGTTCAAAGTAAAAAGATTATCTCTATATGAATTAAACTCGATAGTCAGCGAAATCATTTCGATGTCCTTACCCGACAGCTATTGGGTGGAAGCTGAACTCTCGGAGGCTCGCGAGGGCTATGGCGGTCACTGCTATCTGGAACTCATCCAGAAAGATGAGCGTTCCAATACGCCGATAGCCAAGGCTCATGCCAACTGCTGGCGAAACCGCTGGATGCTTATCAAGCCGAATTTCGAGCGGGTTACGGGACAGCGCATTCATGCAGGCATGAAGGTGCTGCTCAAGGTACACGCCCAGTTCCATGAGAACTATGGTTTCTCTTGGATCGTAGATGACATCGACCCCAACTATACGATGGGCGATATGGCGCGCAAGCGGTTGGAAATCATCAATACGCTGAAGGCTGAGGGCGTCTTCGAGCTGCAGAAGGAGCTGGTGCTCCCGATGTTCTGCCAGCGCATCGCCGTGATTTCGAGTGCTACGGCAGCCGGATATGGCGATTTCTGCAATCAGCTTGCCGATAATGATTACGGCTTGCAGTTCACCACCCGCCTCTTTCCTGCCACGATGCAGGGCGAGGGAGTGGAGCAGGGCATCATCGCTGCCCTGGACAGCATCAATGCCGAATATGAGGAGTTTGACTGCGTAGTCATCATCCGTGGCGGTGGTGCTACCAGCGACCTTTCCGGTTTCGACACCCTGGCGCTTGCCGAGAATGTGGCTAACTTCCCGCTGCCTATCATCACGGGTATAGGACACGAGAGGGACGAGAGTGTGCTCGATATGATTTCCTTCCAGCGGGTGAAGACACCGACTGCCGCTGCCGCCTTCCTCATCAATCATCTCGCCGAGGTTTATGCCCGGGTGATGGATGCACAGGAAACCATCGTGCAGAACGTGAAGCACCGGTTGCAGGTGGAGAAGATGAGAATCGAGAGATTGAGCAGCACCATCCCCGTGCAGTTCTCGCTGGTGAAGACGAAGCAGGGGGCATATCTCGACCGTCTGATGACTCGCATTACGGCGAATCTGCAGTCGAAGGTTTCGGATGCGCAGCGCCGTTTAGAGATTCTCTCGCAGAATATCCAGCCGGTACTGGAGCGTAAGATGCTCAATGAGAGTCATCGTCTGCAGCTTCTCCAGCAGCGCATCCAGGCGCAGGATCCGGAGCTGCTGCTGAAGCGTGGCTACAGCATCACGCTGAAAGATGGCAAGAGCATCCGTTCTGCCTCGCAGCTGAAGGCTGGCGACATCATCGAAACGAGATTCGCCGAGGGCAATATTAAATCGGAAGTGAAATGATTCCCCACACGCCCTGAGGCAATAGGAATTTCCCATACGCCCTGAAAGGGCAGAAGCTCCTAGCCCAGGGCAACGCCCTGGGTATACTAGCATTCAACAAGACGCCCTGTAAGGGCAAAAGCTTTGTATATTGCCTATTAATTGAAAGCTTTTGCCCTTTCAGGGCGACAGGCCTGGACCCTAAAAACCCAGGACGCTGCCCTGGGCTAGGAGCTTCTGCCCTTTCAGGGCGTATGGATAAAAGCTGGCAATATTTGATTCAAAAGTAAACATTAAACACTACACATTAAACACTATATAAATATGGCAAAAGAAGAAATGAAATACGAGCAAGCTGTAAGAGAGCTTGAGCAGATTGTAGAAAGAATGGAGAATGATGAACTGGATATTGATCAGCTCTCCGAGCAGTTGAAGCGTGCCAAAACCTTGGTGAAGCTCTGCAAGGACAAACTCACCAAGACCGATGAGGAAATCAAAAAGCTTCTCAGTGAGGATTGATCCCTTCTGTTTCCCCCGCTCTGTTTCGGCGGATTTGCAATCCGCCGCCGCCAGTTACCTATTTCGGATTTGCAATCCGCTTCAAGGAACGGCGCAAGAACAAAAAAATCCCCCATAAATTGGCAAAAATATGCCTCAAAACGGCAGAAATACGTAAAATAATAACGTTTCTACTAAATTTATCGCAAAATAGTTGCAGATTAATAGAATATTTTGTACTTTTGCATTCAAAATATTAGTAGAACATTAAAAAATAAGATGTTATGAAAGACTTAGATTGGTCTAATTTGTCATTTGGCTATCGCCAGACTGACTACAATGTTCGCTGTTACTATCGCGACGGCAAATGGGGCGAAATAGAAGTTTGCTCTGATGAGTATTTGAAATTGCACATGGCTGCCACCTGTCTGCACTATGGTCAGGAGGCATTCGAGGGTCTGAAGGCTTATCGTTGCCCAGACGGCAAGGTGCGCGTGTTCCGTATGGACGAGAATGCTGCCCGCCTGCAGAGCACATGCCGTGGTATCCTGATGCCAGAGGTGCCAACAGAGTTGTTCGAGGAGATGGTGAAGAAGGTGGTCCGCCTCAACCAGGAGTGGATTCCTACCTACGAGAGTGGTGCTACGCTCTATATCCGTCCTTTGCTCATCGGTACAAGTCCTCAGGTGGGTGTGCATCCTTCTAAGGAGTATTGCTTCCTCATCTTCGTAACCCCAGTGGGTCCATACTTCAAGGGTGGATTCTCTACCAACCCATACGTCATCATCCGTGATTTCGACCGCTCTGCTCCTCTCGGAACAGGTATCTATAAGGTAGGTGGTAACTATGCTGCTTCCCTCAGAGCCAACAATATCGCTCACGAGAAGGGTTATGCATGCGAGTTCTATCTCGATGCCAAGGAGAAGAAATACATGGATGAGTGTGGTGCTGCCAACTTCTTCGGTATCAAGAACAATACATACGTTACTCCAAAGAGTTCATCCATCCTCCCATCTATCACCAACAAGAGCTTGATGCAGTTGGCTGAGGATCTTGGTATGAAGGTAGAGCGCCGTCAGATTCCTGAGGATGAGCTGGAGACCTTCGAGGAGGCTGGTGCTTGCGGTACTGCTGCCGTTATCAGCCCTATCAGCTACATTGATGACCTGGATACAGGCAAGCGCTACAACTTCGGCGAGAAGCCAGGTCCTGTCTCTAAGCATCTGTATGATACCCTCCGTGGCATTCAGTATGGTACTGTAGAGGACAAGCACGGTTGGACAACCGTAGTTATTGAGTAAAAACCAATAAGAGATAATATTAAGTTCAGAGCACTTTGAGGAGTTTTCGCTTCTTGGAGTGCTTTTTTTATATGCTTCTTTAACACTTTCCGGGCTTCATAGATGGCAAGGATCGGTCATCTATTAAGCCTCCAGCTTGCCATCTATTAAGCCTCTTTTTAGTCGTATTTCCCTTTATCTCGTAACCGGGAATACGTAGTATTCTCTATCTACATCAAAATCAAGCACCCACTGGTCAACGATGATATTGTCATCCAGCGCCTTGATTTCTACAGTATGATAGCCGTCGAGCAGGGTTACGTAGAAGCTCTTGAGCGCCTGTCCGCGCCAATGATTCATCTTCCATTCCTTGGAGTTGTAATCCTCCTTCATCTGGCAGATTACCGGTTCTGCACCGTCGATGCTCACGCTTACCCGCATATTCTTCTCGTATGGCAGATAGCTCGGGATGGTGGCGAGGGTGAATCTCGCGTCTCCTATGCTGCTGCTTACGAATCTGTATCTCAGGATGGCTCCCTTTGGCAGCTTCACGGCGTTGTTGCTATGACCCAGCAGCGGTTTCAGCTGGATCTTCTCTGCTGTTCCATTTTGGGCAGCAGGTGCCTGGAAGGCATTCGTCCAGTCGTATGCATTCTTGGCGGTGATGTTTTTGGTGAATGTCACCAGTGGCTGGAGATCCTGATTTCTGTCGAAGGCATCCTGCATCAGAAGCTTGATATCCTTGGCAGGTAGAGCGCCCGGCAACTGCGGAGCCTGCATTTCTGCCCCATCTGTAGCGATGATGCTGCTCCATTTGCCTTTGCCCAGCTTCAGATAGTAGGCGTTGAGCTGCTTCAGGGTGTTGAAGGCGTTGAGGCTCACGGCTGCCGAAGCCTTGGCTTCATCATCATTCGGGAACAGTCCCGGACGGGCGATGTCTCTGGCTTCCTGTGCCTCCAGCTCCTTTTCGGCGATGAGGGCAGCAGAGAAGATAGGATATTTCACGATTTCGAAGAAACCGTCTCGCTGATCGGCAGGAAGGGTTCTTTCCAGATTGGCTGTCTTGGTCTTCAGCAGGTCGTAGGCGTAGAGATAGCGCTCCAGCTCATTGCCGAATTCGCCCGAATGAAACTCCGTATCGCCGAAAGGCATTGCCATGAAGGCTGGCTGGCGGATACTGGTCAGGCGATAGTATTCCTCCATCAGAGGCTTGATTTTCTTGGCTGCCACGTTGCCGAAGAGACTGCTGAGCCAGTTCTGCAGGTAGCTGCTGATGCCTCCCTGCAGCGCCTCACCATTCCAAGCGAGATCTGAAATCATGGCAAGCTGCAGCGAAACCATCTTCGGATTGGTTACGTTGGCAATCCATGCGCAGTCTTCATCATGATGCATCTCCGAGCGATGGGATTTCTCCCGGTGCTCCGACTTGGTTTCCAGGTAATCTCTGTTGTTGAGCATTTCGAGCACCAGGGCAGGGGAAACATTCTCCAGCTGCATCTGGTTGCCGGCGCAGATCATCTTCACGTTCTCCAGGGTCTTCTTATGCTTCTTCTTGTGTTTCTTGCCGGTGATTTCCGTTACCTTGTAGTTTTCGGCAATGCAGATGTCGAAGCTATCCACCACCGCCTTGTTGTAGGCAGCCTCGTGCTTGCCGTCCACCTGCCAGAGGGTGTTGGCTCTCAGTCGCAGCATCAGGCGCGCCAGCTGACTGTAGTTCTTCTGATTCATCCACTTGCTTCCGTTCAGGGCAAGACCTCTGAATTCGATTCTCGGGATTTCTATCTTCTCCGTTCCCACTTGGGTAGAGAGATTCTGACGTGGCTGCGGCTTCAGGTCGTTCCATCCTGCCATAGGCGAAACGCCAGCCATGCGCGAGAGCTCCATGATGGCGTAGGCAGTGCCTCGGGCGTCGCTTCCTATCACGATGATCTTACCCTTTCGGGTTCCGATGTAGAAAGCATCCTTGGCTGTGATGAACTTGTGGAGAGGAGCGCCGAGCTTTTCTACGGCAGAAAACTCCTTGTTGGTGAGCTGGTTGAGCTGGTAAATCTGGATGTTGGCACCGGCTTTCTCCTTCGCCTCGTTGCCGGTTACAGCCTTCATGTCGTTGGAAAACATTCTGAGGGCAATCTTCACCACAGGTGCAGTGGTGGCGTTGATAGAGTAGCTTACCTTGCCCGAAGCATCCGCCCAGTTGATGCTGGTAGCTGCAGTCACATTCTCTTTCTTCTTACTCTTGCTGAAGGTTTCAGCGCCTGCCTGCTGCACGGAAAGACAAGCCAGAGAAAGGGCGAAACCTACTATGATTTTCTTATAATTCATTTTTATTCAGTTTTGTCGTTCTTAAAGGTGGAGGGGGAATCCGAAGTTCTTGATGTCGCTTCATCATCTTCTCCAATCTGCAAAGTTACATAAAAGTGTTTAATAACTGAAATTATTTAGTTTTTATTTGCTTATTACATTATTTATTGTTACTTTTGCACCAAACAAAACAATAATTATGACATTATATCCAAAATTAATTGAAGAGGCTCTTGCTACCGTCATCTATCCCGGTACCAAGAAGAACCTTATAGAGAGTGAAATGCTGGCAGATACGCCTAGCATCAATGGTATGAAGGTGAAGGTGGTTCTGCTCTTCCCTAGAGATACCGATCCCTTCCTGAAGAGTACGGTGAAGGCGGCTGAGGCTGCCATCCATTATCATATCTCCAAGGAGGTAGAGGTGGAGATCGTTACTGAGTTCAAGTCGGCTCCTCGTCCTGAAGTAGGAAAAATGCTTCCTCAGGTGAAGAACGTCATCGCTGTAAGCTCTGGTAAGGGTGGAGTGGGCAAGAGTACGGTTTCTGCCAATCTCGCCATCGCACTTGCCAAGTTGGGTTACAAGGTGGGCTTGCTCGATACCGATATTTTCGGTCCTTCCATGCCTAAGATGTTCGGCGTAGAGGAGGAACGTCCTTATTCTGTTCACAAGGATGGCAGAGATCTCATCGAACCAGTAGAGAAATATGGCGTGAAGCTCCTGAGTATCGGTTTCTTCGTAAGTCCTACCACGGCTACCTTGTGGCGTGGCGGTATGGCTTGCTCTGCCCTGAAGCAGCTGATTGCCGATGCTGACTGGGGTGAGTTGGATTACTTCATCCTCGATACTCCTCCTGGCACCAGTGACATTCATCTTACCCTGCTCCAGACACTCGCCATCACGGGTGCGGTAATCGTAAGTACTCCTCAGCAGGTGGCACTTGCCGATGCGAGAAAGGGTATTGACATGTATCAGAATGACAAGGTAAATGTGCCTATCCTCGGTCTTATCGAAAATATGGCTTACTTTACTCCTGCCGAGTTGCCAGAGAACAAGTATTATATCTTCGGTAAGGAGGGGTGCAAGAATCTCGCCAAGGAGATGAACGTGCCATTGCTTGCCCAGATTCCTATCGTTCAGAGCATCTGCGAGGGTGGTGATGATGGTGCGCCTGCTGCTACCAAGGTTGATTCCATCACCGGTCAGGCTTTCCTGAGCCTCGCCCAGAGTATCGTAACGGTAGTGAACCGCAGAAATGCCGAGAAGGCTCCAACCAAGATTGTTAGTACACACAAGTAAATAACTGACTTTTCGCAAGTAAGGGGGGTGTCATAAGTCTATGGCGCACCCTTTTTTAGTTTTTCAAGAACACAAGTCCGCCAGGCGTCCCGCCGGATTTGCAATCCGGCGTTAAAAAATGTCCTAACCTATTTTGTCTCTGCGGATTTGCAATCCGCAGCAAAGAAGTATGCTTTTCCTTTTATTTGGGGATTACAAATCCCCTGTTGTTTATAGGTCGAACCTTTTTTACGGCGGATTTCAAATCCGCCGGGACGCCTGGCGGGGGATGGTTGTCAGTACGCACAAGTAAATAACTGGCTTTTCGCAAGTAAGCCCCATACGCCCTGATCAGGGTGTATGGGGCTAGCTCTTTATTTTTTAGCCTCCAGAAGCTCTTCTGCCTCATCCTCTTCTTCTGCAACTTCGGCTGTAAGATTCGCCTTGAGTCTTGCTGAGCGCAACTGCTGTCTGAAAACCAGGCAGGTGGCGAGGAAATATACGCCCGTCTGTATCCAGAGCGCTCTGAACTCCGGCAGAATATCGGCAAGAGATGCTCCCATGCTGCTGATTCTCAGAAATCCTCTGATACCGAAGGTAGATGGGAATACCCACGCAAATCCCTGCCAGAAGGCTGGAATATTGCTCTGTGGCCACGAAATACCCGTCATGAAGAGCAACGGAACTGAGGTGAAAACCACCAGAAGCATCACGTTCTCACGGTATCTTACCAGGCATGATAGCATCAATCCGAAGAATACGCACGACAGAATATAAGGTAGAAGGAAACCCAGAATGGTGGTCCAGGTTACCATACTTACGAAGCCGAAAAGTTTCGGAACAACCAGCGTCAGGTACATTCCCATCACGGCGTAAACCATGAAATAAACCATCGACTTGCCGAATACGATTCGGAAAATGCCGCCATAATGCTTGCTCACCGGTATCAGTTCGCGGTTTCTGTTCAGCTCTCTCGATGTTCCAGCTGCCATTCCGATGCCCAGCAGCATGGTTTGCTGCAGAATGAGTACCAGTACACCCGGAAGAATCGCATTACCATATCCCCCGGTGGTATTGAATATCGGAACTTCATCGAATTCCAGCGGATGGGCGGTTATTTCATCATCCCGATCCGTGAATCCTCCTCCCTTGGAAATCTGAATTCCCGAGTTGATCTGGCTTGCCACACCCTGCGCGGTCTGGAAAATCGCCTTATAGGTCAGCATCAGACTCATATCGCAATATACGCCCACATGCGCCTGTTCGCCACGATTCAGCTTGGTGTCGAAATCGGCAGGAATATAGACGATTCCGTGCACCGCCTGCCTTTGCACCAGCTGCTTTGCCTCGTCGAGACTGTTGCAGTAATAGGTAGCCTTGACATCCGGAGAAGCATCGTAATCGCGGATAAACTCGCGGGAAGTATGGCTGTGGCTCAGGTCAACAATCGCCGTATCCACCTCTCTCACCACCTCGTTGTTGTAAATCCACGAGTAGAGCAGCGGATAGCCCAGCGGTACCAGAATGCAGAAGATGAGCACACCCTCATCGCGGAAAACATTGTGCATTTCCGTCTTCCAGATGTAGCACATATCCCAGATTCCATTGATGATCTTATATAATAAACTACTTTTTAACATTTAACTTTGAACTTTGAGCATTGAACTTTATGATTAGTAAAGCTGTTGCGTTCTTTACTCTTCATATTTCTACGGCAAATACTTGTAAATCAACATTGCCTTCTTGATGTTCCATACGGTGAGCATTGGCAGGGCACAGAAGAGTACCATCGCGCCCCAGTGGAGCACAGCGTCGCTCATCGGGAAACCATTGAAGATGTTCATCTGGTAAATCATATAATAGTGGCGCATAGGGAAGAGCTGTCCGATGGCCTGGATTGGCGAATCCATGGAGAAGAGTGGATAGGTGGCTCCACAGATGGAGAAACTCACCACGCCCCAAAGCGAACAGATACTCATCGACATGCGCAGGGAAGGCATCAGTCCGAAGGCAAAGATACCGAAGCACTGGCAGGACAATACGCTCAGAATGCCCAGCAGTATGATGGGTGCTGCACCTCCCGGATGCGGGAACCCCAATACATAATAGATGTAGAACTCGAAGAGCAGGAAGATGCTCAGGAAGATGAGCGTCTGAGGCAACATCTTACCCGCAATGGCGAGATAAGGATTGTTGTTCGCCATTCGCATCCAGTCTCTGGCTCTGTTGAACTTCAGTTCCGTACCGATGGAATAAGGGGTGATCAGGAAGATGAACAGCATGATGAGTCCCGGCACCATTACGCTCGACAGATAATAGTTGTAGTTGGCGTAAGGGTTGCCTATCATGTGCAGATCCACGGCGATAGGCTGCAGGAAGGTCATGATTTCATCGTTCGTCTTTCCCAGTGCCGACAGCTTTGCCATGCCTGCTGCTGCGCCTCCCAGGGTGGAAATGGTCTTCAGATCGCGGAAGAGTAGGAAGCCTGCTGCCAGCGAAACGCTGCTGTAGTAGAAGGAAATCTTCGGCTGTCGGGAAGCCATCAGTCCTGCCTCCGTTCCGTTAGGAATCACCAGGAAGGCATAGATTTCGTTCTTCTGGATAGCATGTCTTGCCTCGGCTATGTTTTCATAGTGAGCCACCACCTTGGTGGTCTGGAAAGCGTCGAGCTTATGCACCAGCTGGCGGGAGGTATGAGAATTGTCCTGGTCAACGATGCCCACAGGCATGTCGGTAGGCACACCTCCCTGCATCAGGGTAGTGAAGAAGATCACCACCACGATGGGAAAGATGACCATGCAGAAGAGATAGATGGGATTCTTCCGCATGATGCCGCACTCTCTACGGGCAATATGATATAATTTCTTGAACATTGAAAATCTCAAAGTTATTTAATGATGAGTGACATTCCCGGGCGCAATCCCTCGAGCTTGGTGATAGGACGGGCCTTCACCTCGAAAGTCTTGCGGTCGTAGTCGCCATTATCCTTGGTTGCCTTCCAGGTAGCATAGGAACCCTGGTCTTTCAGGTAGTAAACCTTCATCTTGATTTCCTTGTTGAAGGCAGGAACGAAAGCTGTGAACTCATCGCCCTTGTTCAATCCCTGGAGATGATCCTCGCGAACATTGAAGGTTCCCCACATATCGCTCATGATAGAGATGCTCATGATAGGAGAACCGAGCCCCACCAGCTCGCCTACCTTAGGATAGACATTGCTGACCTCGCCTTCGCACTGGGCCACCTGAACGGTCTCCTTCAAGAGATTCTTCACTACATCTACTGCGCTTTTGGAAGCCTGTGTGTTGTTGGCTGCCATGCGCTTCTCCTGCTCGCGGGCACCATTCTTCGCCATCTCGTACTGGCTCTTGGCTGCTGCCACCTGAGCCTCTGTAGCCTTGTAGGCAGCAAATGCTTCGTCGCGCTTCTGACCGCTGATCACGCCGTCGTTATAGAGGTTCTGCATGCGGTCGTAAGTCTTCTTGGCAATGGTTGCAGCTGCTTCTGCCTGCTGAACCAGCTGGAAGGCACCCTGAATCTGCTCCTTGCGCGCACCGGCATCGGTAAGATCCTTCATGGCCTCGGCTGCGGCATTGGTTGCCTGGAGCATCTGCTCCTGCGATTTCATCTCTGGAACTTCGAGGATTGCGAGGGTGTCGCCCACGTGGACGTAGTCGCCCTCCTTGACTCTCAGTTCTACGATGCGGCCTGGCAACTTGCAGGATACTCTGTATTCTGATACTTCTACCTCGCCCTGGATAGTGTCGTCCTTCTGCTCAAGCGTGAAGAAGCCAATGATTCCCACGAGTATGACAACTGCCGTAAAACCGATAACGGCAAGCAGTATATTGTTATGCTGTGATTTCTTAGACATGTTTTTATCTGAATTTGAATTTTGAAAAATGTTTCTATTGTTACTGCAGAATACCGAGCGCCTTGTTAAGCCCTACCTGGGTAAGCTTCACGTCGATTTCCGCATCGATCTTCTGGCTCTGTGCCTGCTGCCAGGCAGTCTGAGCTGCCATCACATCAGTTACCTCCATCACTCCTTCCTTGAATCCGAGGTTGGCGCATCTCAGGTTCTCGTTGGCGCTGTCAATGTTCTTGATGGCCATGTTGAGCTTCTTCTCTGCTTCCTTCACCTTGAACTGGCTCTGGGTAATCTGGAGATGGATCTTCTCACGGGTATCGTCGAGGTTCATCTGGGCAATGTTGGTGGCAGCCTTGGATGCACGCACCTTATAGGCACCGTCAAACCAGTTCCATACCGGAACCTGCACGATGACTCCAATGTTCCATACACCGGTAAACTTCTTCTGGAAACCATTGAACACATTTGGATTCGAAATGGTGTAACCGCCAGTCAATGCTACATGAGGCAGATAGACGGCGCGAACCAGATTGGTGGCTTGCTTGGAAATATCGACCGTATTCTGGAGCATGCGCAATTCCGGACGGGTATTCATCGCAGAATCAGAAGCTGCTACTCGCTGCTGCTCTGTATCCACAGGAGTTCCCGAAAGAGCCAGCGTCTCCTTGTCTTCATCGGCAAGAGTCACTTCCTGGTTCATCGGAATGCCGCAAAGCTGACAGAGAAGCATCTTGGAGAGCACCAGACCGTCTTCAGCCTGTGTAATCTTCATCTCCGCCTCGTTCACTTTTACATCTACCTTCAGGCCATCTGCCTTGGTGGCTACGCCCTGCTGAATCATCTTGTGAACATCGTCGTTGAGCTTTTTCACCAGGTCTCGGTAGCTGGTGGCGAGCTTGTACTTCTGCTTCAGCGAAACGGCAAGCCAGTAAGCCTGGTCTATGCTGTAGAGGGTCTTCTGGGTCTGCATGTCGAGATCATTGTCGGCTATCTGCTCACCGATGTCTGCAATCTTGTTGGCTGCCAGGATGGCGCCTCCCATATAGATAGGCTGTCGGAGCATCACGCTACCTGCCCACATGTTGCGGGTGTCGGTGCGGAAAGCATCTACCACGCTCTGTCCGATGGCATTGCCCTGCTGTTGGATAACGCTTCCTTTCTCGTTGAGCAATCCTCCGATTTTCTGTGCCTGTTCAGGGGTGAGCATTCCCTTGCTTACCAGATCGGCCATCACGTCGTTGGCATTGTCGGTGATTCCACCTACGATGTTGGAACCCAAATTGCTGAATGCTGACTTCTGACCATCATTGAGCAAAGAGATCTCTTTGCTGAACCATTCATATCCGCCCATGGCATCTACCTTTGGCAAATATTTCGTGCGCGCCGATTTCTTCAGGTTGGTCGCCACGTCCTTCTTGAGCTTAGAGGCATTGATCTGCTTGTTGTTGCGTAGCGCCATCGCACGACAACTGTCGAGGTTCAGAACCATCGTTTGAGCCTCGGCTGCAGTCATTGCTCCCATCAGCATGATAAGAGTTAATATTTTTTTCATTCCTTTACTATAATATTATAATATCGGTGCAAATTTATGGAAATATTCGCAAACCACAAAGGATTTTTTATTATCAAATCTTTAAGAATCGAAAATTACCTTACATTATGGAAAAATGGAACATTCTTCTATTCAAATTCAACAACGATTTCTCCTTCCCAGTCGGGATTTACGGTGAATCCCAGGTTGCCTTTTCCGGAATCACCATCTTCTTTCTGGTCGGGGTCGGAGATAGTATGGTCTTTGATGCTGATATTGGTCTGGGTGATGTTGTTGCGTTTCACCGGGACGACTTCCTTGGAATATTCCTTGATACTCTGGGCATCTGCATCCAGGATGTTGATGGTCATTTTCAAGCCCTTGTTCTCTTCGCGTGGGAAGGTATAGACCGAATAATCTCTTTTCCCTTCCTGAAGCTTGAAGCTTTCGGTCTGGCGGCTCTGTACGCATCCATAACCCGTTACGGCGTCAAGGGTGCTGCTGCCTCCGGTATAGTAAAACTTGATGCTGTGCGCCTCGGCGGGGATAGTGGCGTCGGTAATATGGACCTTAAACTGTGCCACGGCTCTATTCAACAGAATGTAATCATCCGTATCCTCTCCATCTATCACATTGAAAGTGCCGTAATAGAAGAAGGTATCGGTCATCTTGTTCTTGTAGAATTTCACTTTCTCAGGAGAACTAATCGTACAGTTTCCGCTTCCGTTATGGCCGATGGCAACCATTCGGTATTTTCCCGCATCCAGATTAAACCCGATATCATCGTAGCCATCTTCTGCTTTCAGATTCAGGGTCTTCACCTTTTCCTCTCCATCAAAAATGGCGATGGAGAGTCGGGAGCAGTAATCTTCTAGAGGCTTTCCCTCTATTTCCTCATCTTCTTCTCCGCTTCTTGTTCCCGTAGAATTGTTTTTTGCCACGGACGCATGGATGATTACGTTGGCGTTTGCGTCATGTGAATTGGTACCCGAATCATCGAGTGCAAACTTTTCGCATGAAGTAAGCGTAGCTACCAGCATCAGCAAGAGGGATGCCAGCCAGACATAGGTCTTCTTCTTCATATCACTAAGTTTTTAGTTTGCTTTCTATGCGTGGTGCAAGACGTTTTCTTGCGCATGAAAGTTGCAGCAAATATACGCTTTTTCAGCGAAAATGGCAAGGATATTATAAAAAAACTGCATTTTCTTGGCTAATTATCTGTTTTTTCGTATATTTGCACTCGTTTTTTCAGCGAGAAGAATCGTTTGTATCTATATATAATAAGGAACGCGCGTGAGAAATGGATAAATACGGCATGGTATTTACATGATAAGGATTTGGGTTTAAATAATAAGGAACAAGATATATTTATGGATAAGAAGATAAAAGCATTGTTTTTCGACATCGACGGCACGTTGGTGAGTTTCAAGTCCCACAGGATTCCGCAGAGTACTGTGGATGCTTTGGAACAGGCTAAGAAGAATGGGGTAGAGGTGTATATTTCTACGGGACGCCCCAAGCAGATCATCAATAACCTCGGTCAGATAGAGCATCTCATCGATGGTTACATCACAGCCAATGGTGCCCGCTGCTTTGTGGAGGATACATTGGTGAGCCAGCACGCCATCCTTCCTTCTGATGTGAAGAAAATCATCGAGGCTGCTGACAGAGACAACTATCCTGCCATCGTGGTAAGCGAGAGCCGTTTTGCTATTCATCATTATACCGACGAGGTTTATGAAATCTTCTGCAAGGGATTGGGAGTGGATAGCAGCGTTTTTGTTACCGATCTCAATCGTTTGGGCGATGAAGCCATCTTGCAGGTCACACCTTTCTGCACCGTAGAGCAGGAAGCGCTCCTGATGCCTACGCTCGAAAACTGCACTTCCGGCAGATGGCATCCTGCCTTTACCGACATCACGGCGCGTGGAGCCGACAAGGGAAAGGGACTCCAGGCAATGGCTGATTATCTGGGCTTGAACATTGAAGAAACCATGGCGTTCGGCGATGGCGGCAACGACATCTCTATCATCAAGAAGGCAGGTGTAGGTGTAGCAATGGGAAATGCAGGTGAAGAATTGAAGCAGGTTGCCGATTACATTACGACTCATGTGGATGAAGATGGAGTGAAGAATGCCCTCATCAAGTATGGTGTTATTCAAAATAGATGAAGATTTGTATAAATTAGATAGGGATTTATATAAAATAGATTGGATTTTTGATTCCGTATTCAAAATGGAAGCGGATGGGTGTCTTTCATTTTGTTGTAGAATATAAGATAAGCGTGGTGTTTTGTTTGGAAACATCACGCTTATCTTTTGTTTTGAAAACTGTATGTTTGCTTGGCACTTTCTTTAGAAATATGTCTTTTTGTTGGTTAAAAGTGGCTGAAAACTGTCGAAAAGTAGAGAAATATGCAGAAAAAATGCAAAAAGTAGAAGAAATTTCGTTTTAGATTGCATTTTGTTAGCTAAAAATTTGTTTATTTTATAAAAAGTGTGTATCTTTGCACTCGATATTTGTAAGTTGTTTAATTTAAGAGAGAGAAATTATGACAAAAAGACTAACCATGTTAATGGGGGGGCTTGTTCTTTCAACAGGAATGGCTCTCGCACAGACTACTGTTACAGGTAAGGTTGTTTCTCAGGAAGACGGTGAGCCAGTGATTGGCGCATCTGTTAAAATCGCAGGAACAAAGACTGGTACAGTGACAGATGTGGATGGTAACTTTACTCTGCCTAATGCAAGTAAGGATGCTGTTCTCGAAGTTACTTATCTTGGTATGGAGCCAAAGAAAGTAAAAGCTTCTGCTAAGATGAAGATTATGCTGGTTGCTGACTCAAGAAACCTTGATGAGGTTGTTGTTACTGCGATGGGTATTTCCCGTTCTAGTAAGGCTTTGGGATATTCTGCTGCTGTTGTGGGCGGTGAGAAAATCTCTGAGTCTCGTACCAACGACGTTATGTCTAGTCTTGCAGGTAAGGTAGCTGGTGTGCAGATTTCTTCTACATCTTCTGACCCAGGTTCTTCTAATTCTGTCATCATCCGTGGTGTCAGCTCATTGTCGGGTAACAACCAGCCTTTGTATGTTGTTGATGGTGTGCCATTGAATAACTCTACTGTTTCCAGCAGTAATAACTTGGTAAGCAGTAATAGCTTGGACAATGGTTATGACTTTGGTAACGGTGCCAATGCCGTAAACCCTGACGATGTTGCCAGCATGACCATCCTGAAGGGTGCTGCCGCAACAGCACTTTATGGTAGCCGTGCTGCCAATGGTGTTGTGTTGATTACTACCAAGAGTGGTAAGAAGCAGAACAAGGGTATTGGTGTAGAGTATAATGGTGGTTTGCAGTTTGAGTCTGTGCTTCGCTTGCCTCAGCTCCAGAATGAGTTCGGTATGGGATGGTATGGTGACAAGACTGATATCGAGAATGGTTCTTGGGGACCAGCTTTCGATGGCTCAACCTTGAAATATGGTAATGTTTATGATAACTCTCAGAAACTGAAGAGCTATCTTCCTATAAAGAACAATGTCAAGGACTTCTTTGACACGGGTCTTCGCTACAGCAACAGTGTGTCTTTCAATGGTGCAACTGATGCTAGTAACTTCTTCTTGAGTCTTTCTCAGATTCATGATGATGGTATTATCCCTACTGATGCGGATAGTTACAACAAATATACATTCTCTGGTCGAGCTTCTCACAAGATCAAGAATGTAACATTGAGCATGTCTGCCAACTATGCTTATCAGAAGAACAACTTCGTGACTACTGGTCAGAAGACGGGTTCTATGTATAATGCCATCATGCAGACTCCTCGCGATATCAGTATCGTAGAGATGAAGGACCTGAATGATCCATTCAATACGCCAGGTTATTACTATACTCCTTACGGTGTAACCAACCCATACTATATCTTGAATAACTACAAGAATGAGTATGAGTCAGAGCGTTTCTATGGTAAGTTGCAGCTTGACTGGGATATCTTCACCGATTTGAAGTTCTCTACCCGTTTCGGTCTTGATACAACTACTGGTGATCATAACACCGGTGAACCAAACATGTCTGCTCTTTATGCAAACACTCCAAACTGGGCGGATGCATTGAAGTCATTGACAGGTTCTGTAACTGAGCAGACTGAGCGTCGCCGCGAGATGGACTTCAATGCAATGTTCAATTACACCCATAAGTTCATCGATAAGTTGGATGTAAACGCAGCTCTCGGTTTCAATGGTAATGAGCGTAAATACACATACTTGTATGGTGCAGTTACTAATTTGACTATACCTACTTATTTCAACTTGACAAACTCTTCTGAGAAACCAACTCTTGATCAGTATCAGTCACTTCGTCGCTTGATGGGTGCATATGGTCAGGTCGAACTCGGATGGGACGATTGGGCTTATTTGACAATGACCGCCCGTAACGACTGGTCTTCTACTCTTCCAAAGGGTAACCGCTCATTCTTCTATCCTGGTGTAACAGGTAGCTTCGTGTTCTCTAAGTTCCTGTCTCCTGAGGCTCAGAAGATCGTGACTTTCGGTAAGTTCCGTGCTGCTTGGGGTAAGACTGGTAATGATGCCAGCGTATATATGACAAACTCTGTCTATGCTCAGGCTTCAGCTAATACTTCAGGCTGGGGTTCTAGTAAATTCCCATTCACCAATGGTAACTACAATGCTTATACCAAGGGCAATACTCTGGGTAGTAATACTTTGAGCCCTGAGATGACTACAGAGTTTGAGTTTGGTTTGAACATGGCATTCTTGCAGAACCGTATTTCATTTGATGTTTCGTATTACGACAGAAACTCAGACAAGCAGATCTTCTCTTTGAATATGGATCCAGCTTCTGGTTACACATATCAGAACATGAACCTTGGTAAGATTCGCAACCGTGGTATCGAGGCTTTGGTAAGCGTAACTCCTATTAAGACCAAGGATTTCAAATGGGATCTCTCTTGGAACTTCACCAAGAACAAGAGTAAGGTAATCTCTTTGCCTGAGGAACTCGGCGGTGAATCTGTTATCTATGGTTTCTCTGGCGGTACTTCTCTCTATGCTATCGTAGGTGAGGAACTCGGTGTGTTCAAGGCTTATACTTCTAAGCGTGATGACCAGGGACGTTTGATCGTAGATGCAAATGGTCTTCCTCAGAAGACTGATAAGCAGGAAATTGTAGGTAGCATGAATAGTAAGTATCAGATGGGTATTTCTAATACCTTGTCTTATAAGGGTGTCAGTTTGTCATTCGACTTTGATATCCGTAAGGGTGGTGTGATGTTCTCTCGTACCAAGAATATTACATACTTCACCGGTAATGCTATCCAGACTGCATACAACCATCGTAACCCATGGATTATTCCAAATTCTGTGGTTCAGTCTGGTACAGATGCTAATGGTGCTCCTATCTATACAGAGAATACTACTGCTTTGACACCAACCAATATCTACAACTATTGGAACAATGGTGCTGATAACTACGATGCAGAATTCTTGGTTGACAAGAGCTATGTAAAGCTTCGTTCTGTAGTTCTCTCTTGGGATTTGCCAAAGGCTTGGTTGGCTAAGACTTTCTTGACAGGCGTTAAGGTTTCTGTCTTCGGTAACAACCTCTTCCTCTGGACACCTTCTAGCAATACATTCATCGATCCAGAGTCAAGCTCATTCGGTAACGACTTGTCTGGTAACTTCGGTGAGTATTCTGCTAACCCAAGCTCACGCAAGATGGGTTTCAATGTTTCTGTTAAATTCTAAAGGTGGATCATTTATGAAAAAAATATTATTATATAGTGCAGCTTGCCTCTTGGCGCTTTCTAGCTGCGATATGGATATCAATGAGAATCCAAACTATCCTGCTTCTGGTGATATTACACCTTCATTGGAGTTCCCTGCTGTGCAGAATGCCATAGCTGCGGTTCCTGGTGATGCAATGTTCACCTATGGTGGCTATTTTGCTCAGTATTTTGAGCAGCGTCCTGAGTATAACCAGTATAACGACATTGCTGAGCTTCACTTTGATGAGGCTTCTCAGCTCTTCGACCGTTGCTATCGTACCATCTATGCCGGTGCGATGACTGATATCAAGGATATTGAGAGTAAGACAACCAATACAGCCAACCTTTATGTATGCAAGGTTATGACTGCTTTGGCTATGCAGTATATGGTAGATGCTTGTAGCGATGCTCCTTATACAGAGGCCTGCCAGGGTAGTGCTAATCCTAATCCGGTTTGGGATGATGGTCAGAGTGTCTATGAGAATGTTTTGAAGGCAATGGATGAAGCAGAGGCAGCTATTGCAGCTTCTGACAACATCGATATGACCGATCCTATGTTCAGCAAGAATCTGGATAGCTGGAAGCGTTTTGCCAATGCCCTCCGTCTTCGTATGTATATGCGTCTGATTGATGCAAATGTAGATGCTGCTAATTATACTGCAAAGGCTAAGGCTATCGTGGCTAATGGTATCCTCCCGGTTTCTGATGTAGTATTTAATGTATATAGCAATGCAGAGGGACAGTATAATCCTTGGTATAGTAATATCTTCTCTTTGAATGCAAACAATTTCTGTGCTGCATATCCATTGGTAACCTACTTCAATTCTACCAACGACCCTCGTGAGGCCTATGCTTTGAACAAGGCTGCTGCAAGTGGAAAGTATGTTGGTGAGATTCCTGGTGCAAAGACTAAGTATTTGGAATGGGATGGTACTAAGTTGATGGATAAGGATGTAAGTCTCGTTAATACCGAGGTTGCCAAAGCTATGCCGGTTTATCTCTTTACTCTTAGCGAGGTTGAGTTCCTGAAGGCTGAAGTTGAGTTGCGATTCAACAATGATGAGGCTGCTGCCAAGGCTGATTATGAGGCTGCTGTTGAGAATGACTTCTTGTCTCGTCAGGTTGCAGGCTACTCTGATTTCATTGCGGGTGATAAGGTAAACTTTGATAAGCAGGCTACCAAGGAAGATAAGTTGAAGCTGATCTATATGCAGAAGTGGGTTGCTTTGTTCTATCGTAATCACTTTGAGGCTTGGTCTGAGCAGCGTCGTACTGATGTTCCTGCCGTGTCTTCTGCTTCTGCTGAGAAGGTTCACAAGGATCCTACAAGCTATACTGCTGGTAATCTGATTGTGCCTGCTGTTAATTACTATGGTAATAACGGCTTGTGCAAGCGTATGCCTTATCCTTCATCTGCACGTCAGTTGAACAAGAATACTCCTGCCGTTAAGACTTTGGCAGATCCTGTATTCTGGGACGTAAAGTAATCAATAGGTACTTTTATTCATTCATTATATAAAGATAAAAGATATGAAAAAGATATTGTTTTTGGCCTTGATGCTCAGCATGACAGCTGTTGGATTTACTTCTTGCAGCGACGATGAGGAGTTTACTGATTCAAGGATTACATATTATCCGGTTTTGGAAATCCAGGGGGATGACTTTGTTCAGGTGCCTATCGGTACAGCTTATAGTGAGCAGGGATGTAAAGCTACATTGAATGGAGAAGATTATTCTTCTAAGGTTGTAACATCTGGTACTGTAGATGCTTCTAAGGCAGGTTTGTATTACATTACTTATTCTGCAACAAATGCTGATGGCTTCTCTGTATCTACTACTCGTACTGTAGCCGTCTGTGATCCAACCATTACAACAGATATGTCGGGTTCCTATACTCTTCAGGCTGGTTCTCATCGTGATTCTCACAAAGATGATGGCTCTGTAGCTACTACAGCTTTCTCGGGTTATACCGTGAAGGTTACTAAGGCTGCACCTGGCATCTTCTATGTAAGTGATATGATGGGTGGTTACTATGACCAGAAAGCAGGTTATGGTTCAAGTTACGCAATGACAGGTTACTTCCAGTTGTTGGCTGATAATTCTCTGGTCTTGCTTTCTAGTTCTGTGGAAGGTTGGGGCGATTCTGCTACTGGCTTTAAGGATGGAAAGTATGATCCTGCTACAGGAGAAATCTCTTACGTAGTGAATTATGCCAAAACAATGGACTTTACCATCTCATTGAAGTAATAAAACAATTAAGATTTTAAAGGAATAAGATTATGAAGAAATATATTTCAATGTTTATGTTCGCCTTGCTGGGCTGCTTCGCTCTTGTGTCTTGTGATACTGAGACTGATGAGTCGGCTGGTGGAACTGCCGTTGAGCAGATGGCTGGTATTTGGGAAGTACAGGTTGATGCTGTTGATGAAAATGGTAATGTTTTGTATGAAGATCCGTATGGATTGGGTACCATTACTGTGAATACCTACAATACTGCTGCCAATAGCGATAAGGAAATGTGGTTGCAGGATGCTGGCTTCTGGGGTGTTCAGATGAAAGTGAATGTAGATTATGCTGCCAAAACTTTCTCTGCAGCTGCTGGTTCTAGCTATAATCCTTCAAATGCTGAGGCAGGCAATGTTGAGTTGCTCGAAGGTCAGGTGTTATTGAATCAGGGAAAGAACCTTCATGGACTTCCTTGTGATAGCATCTGCTACAAGGTTAAGTTCAGCGATGATGATAATGCTTTGACTTATCGCATCTCGGGAGTTAGACATTCTGGCTTCTATGAATAATAGATTAAACTCTATTAAAATAATAAATGGATATAATATTAGGCAAAGTGATTTGCCTCGTTGTTGACCAAGTCAACACTTATATCTCTCTCGTCTTGGGGACTGGCAGTGGCCGGTCCCCTTTTTTTGTTTGACTATAGCATGTATGTTGTCTAATTCTATCTCCCGACGTATCGTTTCAACATAAAGTCACCTTCAGAAATAGCTTCTCAAAAACAGCAAATATAATTTCATTCTCCTTTCACAATTGTTATAGAATACTTATAATCAGTCATTTAAGTGTGAAAGGAGTATTCTCTGAAGCAACAATAATAATCAGCAGAAAGAACTATTAATATAAGGAGAAGGCAACTTAGTCTAAAGGAGAAGACAACTTAGTCTAAAGGAGAAAGCAACTATCACAAAAGGAATAGAAAAGACTTCTTTGTATCGGATGACCCGTGTCATCCATATAGATGACGGGAGTCAGCCATATAGATGACTTGAGTCATCCATATAGATGAGCCTAGTCATCCAGTCGATAAATCGTCCCTTTTCCCCTGCCAATATCTATCCCTCATCCTTCTGGTTACTATGCTTCATCCCAACATTCATAACAAAGACACCCACTATTCATTATCAAAACACCCACTATTCACTATCAAGACGCTCATTATTCACTATCCACATCGCCATATTTAAGCTTAGCCATCAATTACCATCTCAAAATTAAGTGATTTTTCCTTTCACACTTAACTCTCTTATTTTCAGTATAATCCACATTCCGTGAAAGGAGATTTATGATC
>NZ_QUCG01000013.1:71941-73000 GCF_003473645.1 Prevotella sp. AM23-5
GTATAATCCACATTCCGTGAAAGGAGATTTATGATCCACCTTATTTTTTTTCTGCAAATGATAGATAAAATAACTTCCCCCGCTGCTCTTGCAATATTTGCTTAAGAGTTGCAGAATGAACTCGGCATTCTCACGTACGTGTTGTTCGTCACCATCATATCCGTTGATGAGAACCACGAGGTGAGTGGTGCCGAGTGTCATTTTTGTACGTTCGTGGTCGCTGGTAGGAGTTCCTACACCTCCCGCTTCATCTCTATATACAGGTAAGCCTTCTATATTGATCATTCCTCTTCCTATGCCTTCGTAAGGCTCGCCTGCCTTGCCCACTCCTAAAATAAGCGTGTCGCCTTCGAACTTGTCGGCATCAAAACCACCTATGCTATAGCCATAGGCTATGCTTGCCAGGTTTACCAGATCAACTAAGGTATCTCTCTGATAGAGTTCCTTGCCCTGCAGTATTCTGCGGATAAGGGCTTCAGATGCCGGGCGATAGCGGGAAGGGTCCTTGCCGCAGGCGCGATATACCTTTCTTGTTGCAGCAATACCGCTTATCTCTTTGAGCGATTCTGTTGTGAGAGAACTTTTGAACTTTTCTCCGAGCGCATTTATCTCATCCCAAAGTTCTTTGCAATAAGGCGAGTTCTCAACATGAGCTTCTACGCATGCACCTACAAAAGTAGGACATACTGATTCTATTTCTTGTGAAACGATAATCTTCATGATACTTTTCTCCTTTTATATAATTAAAAACTCTTGAATAGACAAGGCAAAAATACGAAGAAATACTGTAATAGCCAAATAATATGCCTCTTTTTTGTGGAAAGTTTCAAGTTATCCCTTCTGTTATGGATAGAATTTGCTGAATCCTGGTAAATGTTTTAGGCTTGCTAGCTTAAAATGTATATGTGTGTCCGAGCACAAATGCGTTTCGAGTGTCTATATATATAATAAGGTGAAAAAACTGTTTTAGAACTTTATTGTGTTTATGAATGTTAAATTCTAAAGAAAAAAGCAACTTTTTCCTCAAAACATTTGGTGGAATGGAAAATAGTTAGTACT
>NZ_QUCG01000130.1:0-3813 GCF_003473645.1 Prevotella sp. AM23-5
GTTACCTATGCAAAACAGGTAACAATGCGGAAAGGCAACTTTGTGCATCAACGGATTTTATTGCACTGATTCTCAATGATTTGCGTATCAAGGAACGCTTACAAAATGATTATATTTGCACACTCAAAATGTAAGCGTTATGAAAATCGAAAAATTCAAGGTGTTGCTCTACCTAAAAAAGAGCGGAATGGACAAGAATGGAAAAGCTCCCATCATGGGACGCATCACGGTGAACAGGACTATGGCGCAGTTCTCCTGCAAGTTGTCTTGCACTCCATCGCTTTGGAATCCTCGTGCCAGCCGATTGGAGGGCAAGAGCAAGGAAGCCGTGGAGACCAACAAGGACATCGAGCAGTTGTTGCTTTCCATCCAAAAGGCTTTCGATGTGCTTGTGGAAAAGAGAACGGACTTCGAGGCTAAGGATGTCAAGGAGGCTTTGCAGGGCAGCGTCAAGACACAGACCACCCTTCTCTCCTTCGTGGACGAGCATATCAGTGAACTCAGCACCCATGAGGGCATCGATATGTCGAAGAGCAGTGTCTGGACTTACAGAAAGATTCGCAAGAATCTCGCTGAGTTCATCGGGGAGAAGTATAGGTTGACTGATTTGGCTTTCGGACAGCTGACCGAGCCTTTCATCAGTGACTTTCACCATTACTTGCTTGACGAGAAAGGCTTTTCATCAGGAACCATCACCATCTATGTGTCGCTCTTCAAGAAGATGTGCCGCATCGCCTTTGAGCGAGGCTTGTGCAGGAACCTGCTGTTCGCCCATTATCGGGTTGGCACTCCAAAGGTTACGACACCCAAGGCTCTCAGCATGTCTGATTTCATAAAAATCCGTGATGTGGAACTGCCCGAAGACAAGCCGAGACTATCCGTTAGCCGTGACCTGTTTCTTTTCGCCTGCTATGCAGGAACAGCCTTCATAGACACCGTTTCCATCACGAAAGCCAATGTCAAGGTGTTGGAGGATGGCGACAAATGGCTCGTTTATAACCGCAAGAAGACCGGAACACTTGCCAGGGTGAAACTCCTGCCCGAGGCGTTGGAGCTGATGGCGAGATACGAGGACGGGGCAAGAGATACCCTTTTCCCATTGCTGAACACGAATCGTGTTCGTATCGATCTCATCACCATCTGCAAGTTGGCGGAAACGAGCAAGACCTATTCCTACCATTCGGGACGACACTCGTTCGCCAGCCTCATTACGCTGGAGGCTGGTGTGCCGATGGAGACCATCTGCAAGATGCTCGGTCACAAGGATGTGAAGATGACGCAGCGATATGCGAGAGTAACCCAAAAGAAGCTGTTTGAGGTCATGGACAAGTTCTTCGCTGCAACAGAGAAGGACTCCTTTCTCGCATTATGAACAAGGCTTTCAACTTTTCTTTTTACAGTTTCAACTACATTATTATATTATAAGGACAACAACTATGAGCAGAAGTACATTTTCAATTTTGCCTTACATCAACAGACAGAAGGTGAAGGCAGACGGAACAGCCAACATACTTTGCCGCATCACCGTTGACGGCAAAAGTGCAGCCATTTCCACAGGCATATCCTGTACCCCACAGGAGTGGAACGCCAAGAAGGGAGAGGTACGGAACGCAAGGGACAGCGGACGATTGGCAAGTTTCCTTGCTGAGGTCAAGGATAAATACAACTCACTTCTTTCCACCAACGGCATCATCACCGTGGAAATGCTGAAGGCAGTGTTGAAGGACAAGGACACGACAGGAAAGTTCTTGCTGAGCTTTGGTGATACCATCGTGGAATGGTATCGAACCGCAAAAGCCAGACAAACCTTTCTGCACAAGCGGACATGGCAGAAGAACCTGAGAGACTTTGTCCATTCGTTGGATAAGGACGACATCGCCTTTGAGGACATAGACGAGAATTTCGGGGAGGAATACAAGCTATTCCTGAAACGAGACCAGGGACGCATCGACAGCTACGTGAACCATTGCCTTCTCTGGCTGAACATGTTGATGTACAAGGCAGTGGACAGGAGCATTATCCGCTTCAATCCCATAGCCAAGATAGGGTATGAGAAGAAGGCAGCCCCGAAGATGACCCATATCAGCAAGGCAGACTTCATCAGGATGCTCTCTACCCCGATGGCTGACGAGCGAACGGAGCTTGCACGCAGATGTTTCATTTTTGCCTCGCTCACCTCCTTATCCTATATAGATGTAAAGAAACTGTACCCTCACCATATCAGTGAGAACTCCGATGGTAGGAAGTTCATCCGCAAGGAAAGAGAGAAGACAGGCGTGGAGTTCTTCGTGCCACTCCATCCGATAGCCGAGAAGATTCTTTCGCTCTACAATACCACGGACGACAGCAAGCCTGTTTTTCCACTGGGTGAGAAGAAAGACATCTATCTTGATGTGCATACCCTTGGAATGGTGCTTGGCATAAGCAATAAGTTGGGATTCCACGCCAGCCGCCATACATTCGGAGTCTTGATGCTCAACGAGGACATTCCCATCGGCAGCATAGCCAAGATGATGGGACACGCAGACATTACAAGCACACAGGTCTATGCGCAGGTGACGGAGCAGAAGATTTCAAGCGACATGGACAAACTCATTGCCAAAAGAGAAAAGGACAAAAAATAATGGCATGGCTAAGCCATCATGCAACGTTCCTTGGAGGCTTTGCGCCTCCAGCCACTTGGGCGAACCACCGCAGGGTTTTAGCATGGTATTAGATTTATACAGGTAACACAAATGATACCCGGCAAACACGACCAACTCGGAATAGCCAATAAAACGAGGCGACAACCTATAACAACCACACTCGGTAAGTTATACGTTGTCGCCTTGTTTATTTCACCCCCCTCATCAAGGACATGTATTTCTCCTACAAGCCCTTCATTCTGTACGCCTCACGATAGTTAGCCATCAGAATCTTCTGAATGTCGGACTCGCGGTAGAGTATCTTTCCGCCAAGCTGGATATACGGGATGACACCGTTGTTTCGGTAGTCCTGCAGGGTTCTTCGGCTCAGTTGCAGTCTGGCACAAAGCTCCTTGTCCGTCATGAAGCGCTCACCGCCAAGCATGGGGCGGTAGTTCATCACGGCACGTTCAAAATTGTCAACCATTCGGTTGAGGTGGTTCACGATGTGGTTCATCCACTCGCTGTTTCTTGTCATTACTTCATTGCTCATAGTTGTCTCGTTTTATTGTTGATACTTACGTTACTCGGTTTACTTGCTGCTTTGGATTAAGTGGTTGTTGTATATTGACAGCCTAACCTGTGCGCTTGCGAAAGCGCATGTCCTTTTTCCTGTCCTCCACTACTGCTACGATAGCCATCACGTCCTCCGGCTTGTAGTAGGTCTTGTGGCTGATTTGCGTATAAGCCAAAGTTCCGTTGTCCCGAAGCGTCTGCACTGTCCGTGGGCAGATGTTGAGCGTCTGACACACGTCCTGCGTGTCGAGCCACTTGTTCATGGTCTTGTCCTCACTGCGCTCACGGATTCTGTCCATGCGCTTCACGAAGTTCTCCAACTGGGCATCAAGATAGTTGAATGCCTCTTCCTCGAATACGATGAATCCCATACTTTTCTTTTTTCTAAGTTAATACTATGTTATATGTCGCAAAGCTCCACGCATATGCTGTGCTCCACGCTTGTGAGTGCAAAGATAAGGCACGGCAATCTAAAAACAAGCGTTTTCAATTTCTGTGGCAGTATGTTGCCGGGGTTTGCCGACTTCAACGCCAAAAACAACAAGAAAAACTTGCACGACTGCAACGAATACATGAACAATGATGAGTTGAGAAATACGTTGAAGTTCTCACA
>NZ_QUCG01000131.1:0-3186 GCF_003473645.1 Prevotella sp. AM23-5
CCCTTATACTATACCATATATAGTAATATATATACTTTATTATACTTTTTATACTATACGTAAACGCGTGTGAAAAATCATTTTTTTTAGAAATTTTGATGGAAAATGTATTTTTTTCTTTGTTTTTTTTGGTTATTTCGAAAAAAGGTGTTACTTTTGCAATCGGTTAGCTGAAATGGCATCAAAAGCTATGGCAAAAAGCAGTATTGTTATGAGGCTGATACAAGTGAGGGTTTTTCAATCGCCCTGAGAGAATAGGTACACTCATTCTTTTCCTATCTCTTATGGGTTTGGTATAGGATCCTTACCTGGACATTCTGTGTCCGATTGTTTTGAAAAAAGAATAATCGGCACGGAATGGATGGTAAGATGGTATATACCATACGAGCGCTAAAAAAAGAATGAGTAAAAGCTCCCAAAGGAAGCTATAAGTAGGCGCTCTGATTGTTATCTTCACCTATCCTTCTGTGTCGATTTCTTTTTAAAATATAAATTTGCCTACCTTGAAAAAGGCAGACGACAACTAATAAGGAAAAGAAATGACAAAACCTATGAACGATGTAATCTCTCTGCTGGGAGTTCAAGGACTGTCGCGAAACAATTATTCCGTTGTGCAGCTCAAGGTAGTTTTGGCCATTGTAGGCCATGCTCAGAAAGTGATTAAGGACTACGTGGTAGATGGCCAAATGCCTAATAAGTCTATGCGTAAGCGTTTGACAGCCAAGCAAATGACTGATGGCTATGTTGCCGTCGTCATCCGCTTGTCGGATCTATGCGCCCATACCAGCCGCTATAGTCAGGTGAAGAATGCGATAGTGGATATGGCGAAGCGCAAGCCGATAGCCATCCCCTACAAGTGTGATGTGAACCAGGTGACCTATTACGCTGAATTTCCAAGACTTTTCTCTTGTGAATTCATCAGGATGGGAGGTCATCTGGCGGTGGAGTTCCGTTTCTCCAACGATCTGCTGGACTACTTCTACAGTTTCGACAAGGGGGTAGCCCATGTGCATCTGGATGTGGTGAATCACTGCTGCAGTGCGTCATCCATCAAGCTCTACATCATTACCCTCTGCTGGGCGTTGAAGGGATATACCAAGATAGATCCCAAGAAGTTTGTGGCGCTGATGCACGGCAGGGAGAATTATTACAAATACTTCAGCGATCTGATGTCGAAGAGCCTCCAGCCGGCACTCGACGACCAGAAGCGACTCTACGACTGTGGCATGGTAGATCAGTATCTCACGCTATCTACCTATTATTCCGAGGAGGATGCCCTGAGAGCTGAGCAGCGCTGCGTGGGGTGGCCTACCTACCTGGTTTTTACGGTCCACTGCCGTGAGGATGAAGTGCAGGACGATAAGATTCCTGAGGAATTGCGCTCTCAACGTATCCAGCTGAAAATCAAGCTGATGAATCGTTATGATGTAAGCGAGGCTACTGCGAAGGAGCTGAGCAGTCATCTCTTTCTGGGGATGTTGGGTGACTTTGTGGTGTGGTTTGAGCGCAAGGAAAAGTATGTTGCCGAGCGCATCCGTCTGCATCAGCCTATGAAGAAGGCAGCATATATCGTGAGTGCCCTCCGTGGTTTCTTCAAGGATAGAGGCAGTCTGCCTGTGAAATCTTCCGGGGCATCCTCTCCGGATCCTGTCCCCGTGGCCAAGCCTTTTCCTCCTGTTCCGTCTAACCTCAAAAATGACTAGCTTATGCAAGATGCCAATCACAATAACTATATGATGATGGGCAAGGCAGATCTCGCCTTGCAGTATTTCCCGATGGCGGGCGACAAGATTACGGCTCGCCGACACCTGATGTCATGGATCAAGCGCTGTCCACCCCTATGGGAGGGCATCCGCCAACTGGGCTATCATCAGCGGTGTCAATACTTTTCTCCCAAAATGGTGCAATTGATTTACCATTTCCTGGGAGAGCCTGGCTAAAGGCTGAATAGTGAAAATTATTTATCATTACAGCAGTTTACAGGCTATTTTAGCCAAAAATCTCCCTATAAGTCAGCAGAGCTGTGCTTATAGGGAGATTTCAATTGCGCCGGATATATCTTCTTTCTTCTCATTCTTGCTCCTTATTTCATTTCATCCGAGTTGAGTATGGTAATGGTCTTGCCCTCAATCCTGATGGCACCCTTCTCCTCGAATTCAGAGAGGCAGCGGAGGAGCGAGAACTTCTGGATGCCGAAGATATCTGCCATTTCCTGTCGGCTGACATCCAGCCGGATGGTTCTGCTCTGCTGTTCGGTAGCCATCTTGATGAGGTATTGCGCCACCTTCTCCTTGACGGAGAAAAGGGAGAGCATGCGCATTTTCTGCGAAAGGAAGATATCTATCCTTGACAGGTGCTGGATGAAGTTCCAGCGTATGCGCTCATCAGTATCTATCAGCAGTTTCAGTTCCGAAGGCCTCATGCGCAGGAGGGTAGTCTTCCTGCTTGTCTCCACGCTTACGGGCATCTCGTTATTATGTGCGAATATATAGGCAGGGGCTATCAGCATCGATTCTCCCAGCCTATCTATCTGGGCCTGCTTGCCCGACAATCCTGACATGCGGGCTATCATCTCCCCCTCGACAATGATGTCGGCATATCTGCAGGGCATTCCTGCCAGCACATAGGTTTCCCTGGCAGCAAGCTCCACCATCCGGTAGCTTACCATCGACAGTGCCTCTCTGATTTCCTCAGGAGTAAATCCCTCAAATACCGTGCATTTCTGCAAGGTAACGAATATTGATTCTTTCATACATTTAAGTTTTATATTCAATAACGCATTTTCCCCCGATTTATTGTTTGCTTCCTTTAGAATCTTGAAGGCAGAATCTCCGCACACCCTATAAGAGTAGAATCTTACTAGCTAAAGCTCTGGTAATAAGCAAGAAAAATACGAAAAAACTTTGGTGTCTTAAAATAAAGTCGTAACTTTGCAGCTGAAAATTAATAGATGGAGGAAGAATATGGCAAATTATATCAGATTTGACTGGGCGATGAAGCGCCTGCTTCGCAACAAGGCAAACTATGCCGTGCTGGAAGGCTTTATGTGTTCGCTGCTGAACGAGAAATTCAAGATCAACCGATTCCTGGATAGTGAGAGCAATCAGCAGACCGAGAATGATAAATTCAACAGAGTTGATATCCTGGCAGAAAATGAGAAGGGAGAATTCATCATCTTCGAGATAC
>NZ_QUCG01000131.1:3196-3608 GCF_003473645.1 Prevotella sp. AM23-5
ATGAGAAGGGAGAATTCATCATCTTCGAGATACAGAATACCCGGGAACATACCTATTTCCACCGTATGCTCTATGGAGTTTCCAAGGTCATCACAGACAATATCAGTCTGGGCGATGATTACGACAAGGTGCGCAAGGTATATTCCATCAATATCGTGTATTTCACATTGGGACAGGCTAAGGATTATGTATATCATGGCAAGACGATGTTCCAAGGACTGCATCAGCCGAATGATATCCTGAAACTCTCCAACCGACAGAGTGAACTCTTCTTCGGTGATGAAATCCCTCAAGGTCGCAAGACTAATCGCGAAGCCGGAGACATATTCCCGGAGTATTATCTGCTCTGCGTGAACAACTTCGATAAGCTGGCGGTGAACAATCTGGATGAATGGATCGAGTTTCTCAAGAC
>NZ_QUCG01000132.1:0-3513 GCF_003473645.1 Prevotella sp. AM23-5
TGTTTCTCGCCGAGATGGTAGCATAAAAACCACCCACTCCCCGAGAGTGTAGCAACGCCAGGAAAGATGGTTTCAGATATTGGCATATAGGGTGCTTGCAGGAGGCATATCGGGCATCAGCCTACACCCTATATGGCATCAGCCTACGCCATATACGGCATGAGCTTGCATCATATATGACGCAGGCAAGTATCATATATGACGTAAGCAATCATCATATATGACGTAAGCGATCATCATATATGACACAGACGAAAGAGTACCATCTTGAACCAAAGTGAACCAAAAAGGACGAAAGTGAACCATCTTGGACCAAAGTGTGCAAATCGCCCCTGCCGGATGTCGTATCTTTGCAAATGTAATCGGGAAGAGTCCGATACACAACAAGAGTTATTCATCTTTTAAAATTTTAGTAGTATGTCAGTAAGTTTTAGTTTAGCCAAGCATTTGGCAAAGCCGGGTGACAAGACATCAGACAGCAAGTATTATGCTTGCACACAGATCAACGATTCCATCTCGCTCAAGATGTTTGCGGGATTGATCGAGAAGCAGACCACCGTATCCCGTGCAGACTGCACCGCAGTATTGGTGAGCGCAGTAGATAACCTCGTAACAGAGCTTCAGCGTGGCAACCAGGTGGAGTTTGGCGAGCTGGGCAAGTTCCGACTCCAGCTTACAAGTACAGGAGTAGATAATCCTGCCGACTTCCGCAGCGACGTCAACATCACCGGAGCAAACATCCAGTATATCCCTGGAGAGGGAGTGAAGAACAAGTTCACTGACCTGGATTACAAGCAGGTGGCATCCAGAGCTCTGCAGATTGCAGCCATGAAGGCAGAGAAGGCGGGCGCCAAGACGCTCAACATCGAGGAGGCAAAGAAGTACAAGAAGGACGAGGCGGCTGGCGACGGCACAGACGAGACCGGCAAGCCAGGCAGCACCACCGGAGGCGGCACATCGCAGGGCACCGGAAGCACTGGTGAGAACAGTGGCGGCACATCGCAGGGCACTGGCAGCACTGGTGAGGATACCGGCAACCCCGGCGAGGATTCCGGCAACGGCGACAATGTAAATTTATAAAATATTAATTATTAACAGATTAGGTATATGAGTATCAAGAACAAGCAGACATGGAATGAGGTCATCAAGTTTGTGGTGACGGTATTAACAGCCCTTTTGGGGGCTATGGGAGTTTCTTCCTGCTCTTTTTAGGGCATACCGTCTCCTGGGTTTAACAATGGATTATCAGGTTTAATTAATAGACTATGAGAAAGATTGATATGATTGTGGTGCATTGCAGCGGTAGCCGCTGCAATCACCCTTACACAGTAGAGCAGCTGCGCCACGACCATGTGGAGGTGAACGGCTGGTTTGATATCGGCTATCATTATTATATTACGCGCGAGGGCAAGGTACATGAGTGCCGTCCGGTAGAGCGGATGGGTGCGCATGCCCGTGGAGCCAACGCCAACTCCATCGGCATCTGCTATGAGGGCGGACTGGATGCCAATGGCTGCATAGCCGACACCCGAACGGCAGCCCAGAAGGATGCGATGTTCTGGCTGATCATCAACCTCCACCGCCGTTTTCCTGACATCAAGGTGATACTGGGTCATCGTGACCTGCCGGGCGTGCAGAAGGCATGTCCCTGCTTCGATGCCACCAAGCTGCAGCCGCTGCTGGAGGTATAGGAATGGGAACAGAAAGAATCATCCCCCAACCTGCAAACTGCGGGCTGGGGGATTTCGTTACTACAGCAACATTAACCTATCCTATACTCTAATCTGTCGGATTATCTGTCAATCTCCGCACGGATGAAGGTACCGTTCTGACTGTAATATAGGTCGAAGCCCGGAATATCCACTTCGTATCCCCCTATCTCCTTCTCTATCTTGTAAGGCTGGGCTGACGGATAACGCTTCTCGATATCCAGCAGAATCACAGTAGGAACAATACCCTTGGGCAGAACAGAGAACTTGCAGTCCACGCTCTTCCAATCTCCCTTGTCGCTGAAATCTATTTTGGTTCCGTCGCTCAACAGCACCTCATATTCCCACTTTCCGTGGTCCTTCTCCTTCTCTACACGGGAGTAGGTGGCAGTAGGGAAATACTGCTTTACAAACTGCTGTGCCTGTACTGGCAACTCAGTATAACCAATCACCTTTTCATCACTGTGGCAAGCTACTGCCACCAATGCAAAAACAAGCGACAAAACAGTCGCTAAAAATGTTCTTTTCATGTTGTCTTGAATTTAAAAAATTGAGTAACTACTATAATTATATGATTATTTTATTATCATTTACATCTCCTTTTCAAGGAACAAAACGGTATTCGCCTATACCATTCATTTGACGCTACAAATATAGTGAAAAATTTCCAAACTACAAAATATCCAACGCATTATTAACAGTGTTTTAACTCTTTTTTAGTATATATCAGCAGAAGGTAATACCAGACGAAATAACTCACTAAAAATTTGGATATTACGAATATTTTCCGTATCTTTGCAAACCATAATAACAGTATAGAATTCAACAGTAAAAAACCCAAAATGATGAAAAAGAAAAAACATCTGAAAGTTCCGGCTCTGGCTGCCGGAACCACGCTCGTGGCAGCGATGACCCTGATGGCATCCTGCTCTACGGATTATGAAGACCAGATTGTGTACAACGACATCCAGCAGCCCTTCCAGCAGGATTTTCTGAAAGATACATTATCTTTTGACAAACTGCCGGCTGAAGCTACCCGACACATCCTGAATCTATCAGACCCTTCAACAGAGATCGTCGGCAAGGCAGACTACACCTTCCAGACCAACAACCTGATCAGCGTGAAGAAATCAGCAGTGGGCGATTCGCTCATCATCACCAGCTGGAGTGCGAAACCAGTCTCCAACGTCACCCTCGAGATGCATATTCCGGAGGCTGACGAGTATATCCCCGTGGCATTTTTCGAAACCGTTCCTGCCTTCTCCCGCTTCTCGTTCAAGCCATCCTTTATTGGCAGAAGAAACGTATGGAAGAAGAAAAGCGGAAATTTCGTGAGCTTCCTTTGTCCATATCTCGATATGAACCAGATGAAGGCACGACTCACCAGCGATGATGAACACTTCAAGATGCTCCAGAAGATTGATGCCCAGTGGAACTGCAGCTTCTCCAACTTCGGATGGACTCCTACCGTAGGCGAATCATACAACTTCCGCGAGATGAGACCTATCTATGCCCGCGAATGGGTAGTCATCACCACCAACTACGCCTATATGATGACCACACCAGAATACAAGTATGTGATGGCAAACTTCAAGAAGGTGATGGGAGGCGACCTCTACGACAACGAAAAGGTGCCATTCACTGCCGAAAAGTACCAGAGCGAGGTGGAGAGATTCAAGGCTAAGAAGAACTTCGTGCTCGGACAGACCTCACCTGCCTATGGCGGACTGGGCGGCGGTGCCACCTGGGGCATTACCGACTGGAACTTCTACGGCCATTATGCATCCTTCAGCGGATGGGAGTC
>NZ_QUCG01000133.1:0-3442 GCF_003473645.1 Prevotella sp. AM23-5
GCGTTCGTTACCGCTGAAATGGTGAGAAACGCCTACCAAGGCATAGGCACGGAATACGAGACATTGCTCAGAGCCTTTGACAAAGAGAACGCAGCTTTTGCCAAGCGTGTGGGCAAGGATAGAGCCAAGAACACCTACCGCAAGTATCTGACGGTAAGAAAGTATGTTGCCGATTTCATCAAGTATCAGTACAAGCGCAGCGATATGTCCATGAACGAGCTTACTGAGGAGTTCATCCGTGACTATTGCCTGTATCTGAAGAATGTCGTCGGACTTGCGCAGTCCTCCATTTGGATTTACTCCATACCACTGAAGCATATTGTAACGGCAGCTCACTACAACGGCAAGATACCGAGAAATCCATTTGCCATGTACCACGTTGACCCAGACCACAAGGAACGTGAGTTCTTGACATTGGACGAGCTTACCGCCATGACAGAGATAAAGTTGGAAGACCCGAACATGGCATTTGCGAGAGACCTTTTTATCTTTGGCTGTTGGACAGGTATATCTTTCATCGACATCAAAAACTTGACGGAAGATAACATCAGCATGATAAACGGTGCTCCTTGGATTGTTTCCAAGCGTCAGAAGACAGGCGTTCCGTTCCAAATCAAGTTGATGGACATTCCCATGCAGATTATTGGGAGATACAAGGCTTTCAGAAAAGGAAGTCACTTGTTCAATATCGGCAACCTTGACAGCATCAACAAGCGCATAAAGAAAGTTGCTGCAATGTGTGGCATCAAGAAGCGTGTCTCGTTTCATGTCTCACGTCATAGTTGGGCTGTTTTAGCCTTGGAGTACGGAATGCCGATAGAGAGCGTGAGTAAGATTCTTGGTCACACGAATATCACCACGACACAGATATATGCCAAGGTGACAAGCACCAAGCTTGATCATGACATATCTGTCTTTGAAAGTCGAATCAAGGGGCATTTGCCTGCAATGGGAGGGATGGCATGAAAAGGACAATAATCACCGTGGGCGGAAATGGAATGCTTTCCATTCCGTCCAACTTGGAGAACTTGTGGATGAGTGAGAGTGAGTTGGTGGATATGCTTTATGTTACCGCCCCGAAGCTCAAAGCCGTGCTACGAGCTATATATAAAGAAGGTATGTTGTCTATGTTGGAGGTCCAACAAAGGGAAGAACTTTCCAAAGGCGTTTGGCAAACGCTGTATGGATTCCCTATGATTGTTGCCATTTGCTTCCACCTAACCTCTAATGGGGCTACACAACTTCGTGATGCCATCTTCAAGAGGCTGTACGGAGCAAAAGAGAAAACAGCCATTGTCCTGCAACTCTACGGAGGGACTAATTACTTTAGCTGAAAAACTCGCATCTTTGAGGCATCGGTTATTCACTGTCGTATAGACTTGCTGACGTACTGATTCACTGTCGTATCAAGCATTTCTGTGAAGAACGAAGAACTGCCGATGTCAAACGTTTTACAGTTTTATCGTATGACATATAAAACGTATGACATGCAGGAATACATTTTTGTTCATCCCGAGGAAAGGTTTACCAGCAAGCCTTTCTTCGGGATTTTTCGTTCTATCTTATCCCGAAAGGCTACATCAAGCACCTTGATTTCCAATCTTTTAACATTGCCGGTGCAAACTTCTCCATTCTGCGTAGGTTTGTGTTTTGCGTTTTGATTTTCCGCCCTTACCTTTGCAACTTTAATTTTATCAACTCACAAAGGTTAGATTATGAGCAAGACAAACGACAACAATCAGCCTGTGGCTGTGGGAAGCAAACAGCCACAGGCTGCACCTCCGACAAACGAGGTGTTCATCCGTGTTGGCACTACCTTGTACAAGGTGGTTGACCAACCTAACATCAGTGGTGGAAAGATAAGAAAGCGCATTCCTTGGAACATGGAAACCTTGCGTCAGGACTACGGCAAGGAGTTCATCAAGTACGTTCACAAGTATGACGGCTTCTGTACCGTTCCAGAACATGTGAACCATCGCACGGTGATAGATGGTTTCCTCAATCTATACGAGCCGATAAGTCACAAGCCAATGCAAGGGGACTTTCCGAACATCAAGAAGTTGGTAAGTCACATCTTTGTTGAGCAATACGAGCTTGGCATGGACTACCTGCAACTACTCTATCTCAAACCTGTGCAAAAGTTGCCCATTCTGCTGCTCGTATCAGAGGAGAGGAACACAGGCAAGACCACGTTCTTGAACTTTCTGAAAGCGTTGTTCCAAGACAACGTGACATTCAACACCAACGAGGACTTCCGCAGTCAGTTCAATTCCGATTGGGCTGGCAAGCTGCTGATTGTCGTGGACGAGGTGTTGCTCAGTCGCAGGGAGGATTCCGAGCGGTTGAAGAACCTCAGCACCACCCTCTCGTACAAGGTGGAAGCCAAGGGCAAGGACAGGAACGAGATTTCCTTCTTTGCCAAGTTCGTGCTGTGCTCCAACAACGAATCACTCCCTGTCATCATTGACGAGGGCGAGACCCGATATTGGGTGAGGAAGATTTCATCGTTGCAATCTGACGATACCGACTTCTTGGAGAAACTGAAGGCGGAGATACCCGCTTTTCTGTTCCATCTGCAAGGCAGAACGCTATCCACAGAGCACAAGAGCCGAATGTGGTTCGCCCCCGAACAGATAGCGACCGATGCTCTGAGGAGAATCATACGCTGCAACCGTAACAGGCTTGAGGTGGAAATGTCGGAGCTGTTCCTTGAGGTCATGGAGAACACCCAGACCGACAGCTTGCAGTTCTGCCTCAATGACGCAATCGCCTTGTTGCAATGCAACCACGTGAAAGCGGAGAAGCACCTTGTGCGAAAGATAGTGCAGGACAATTGGAAGCTGCAACCTTCAGAGAACGCCCTCACCTACACCTCATACGAGTACACCTACAACAACAGCGGTCACTACTCGCCAACAAAACGTGTGGGCAGGTTCTACACTGTAACGAGGGACAAGCTAAATAGCATATAATTTTGTTGAATTGTTGAATATGATGAAAAAAGTGTTGAATATCAAGTATTTAAGGCTCAACATTTTCTCAACAAATCTCTCAACAAAAGAAAGAGACTGTTGAAAAGAGAAAACATGACAGCTAATGCCTGTCTTTCTCTTTTGCCCAGTGATTTTGTTGAAAAGAACCATTTGTTGAGAGTTTGTTGAGAAGATAAGCCTTTGGTTATCATATCAATACATACTATTTTCAACAATTCATCAGAAATATATACACCACTTAATCCACAGTAAGACATGAACATTCAAGAAGCAAAGCAAATCAAGATTGCAGACTATCTGCAAAGTTTGGGACACCGCCCTGTCAAGCAGCAGGGTGCAAACCTTTGGTACAAGTCACCGCTGAGAAACGAAAGCGAGGCATCTTTTAAGGTGAACACCACGATGAACAGTTGGTTCGACTTCGGAATGGGCAAGGGCGGCAACATCAT
>NZ_QUCG01000134.1:0-3435 GCF_003473645.1 Prevotella sp. AM23-5
CTCTAAGGTTGGCGGACCATCAAAGGTCTCACGCCAGGTTGTGCGGGATGGGACCGCCTGGGGTGGGCTGTTTACAACTCCCTATTCTTATACAAATCAACATTGATATAGAATGGAGTATTACGGAAATGTTATCTCCTCATTAACTTTGCTGCAAATTCAAAGAAATCAGCAACATTTTTAAAGTTGTCAAACTGCTGGCAATACATACTGGCATAAGGCTCAGGGAACCTTTGGCAGATATCAGCTTTTCTAAAATCATCCTTCAATAGTCTTTACGACCCTTTCGATTCCCCTTACAGGGGACAGAAACCTTCTTTAGCATTAAAAAAGGCATTTTTCTACCTCTCCGTCTCTCTTGCAAGGAGAGCTCCACTTTCTCCCCAAGCCCCTCTTCCTCAGGAAGCGGGGATGTAACCGCCCTCCGGTGCTCGGAACCGCTACGCTCTAAGGTTGGCGGACCATCAAAGGTCTGCGCCAGATTTTGCGGGATGGGACCGTCTTGATGCAGGATTTTCTATAACATAACCTTAAGCCTTATTTACATGAATCAGCAAAAAGAAAAGACTATTTATATATATTATTGTCTCCTCATTAACTTTGCTGCAAATTCCAAGAAATCTGCAACATTTTTGAAATCATCAAATTGTTGGCAATACATACTTGCATAAGGTTCGATCATAAAGAGCATATGGAAGTAAACAAGCAAAGTATTTTTCGCTATTCGCTTGTTTTTGTCTGATGATTGAGTTGACATAATATCTACTGTTTCAAATCCATCACTTTATCTAATATTTCTTTCATTGTTGGCTTTTCTTTAGCAGTAATCTCATCGGAGATGTTTGACATTCTGTTAATCAAGAAAACAACGTGCATCATTCTTAACTTAAAAGTTATAGGTGATTGACACAGTACCTTTATCAATGCACTTCTATCAAACCGATAATATGCCTTGGCTATATCATTATTATTATTAAACAGATTTATTACCCATTCTTCTAATGATGAATCGACAAAGCGCAGACAAAAATGGTTTCTCATCATTGCAGCCCAATCCTTATTCTTATAATTCTTATAAGCAATATTAGAAAAAAGTTCTTTCATACTACGTTCACTTGTCTCTAATGTTGCAAATATTCCATTCAAGAAACGAGATTCTTCTTTACAATAGCTCCACCATGGCTCATCTTTGCATTTATATCTTAAATCATGTTCCACCTCATGCCATCCCTCCGACAAAACAGAACGCAATTGGATTTCATAAGTCATATCTATCAATCGAGCATCAAATTCTGTTACTTGCATTAGTTGCTGCTGTAAATCCACAACCAAATTTTCTGGTATTCTACATATAAAATTTAGCCGAGTCGGCATAAATACTGTATTGACTAAATCTATATTTTTGATTTCAGTTTTTGCCAAATCACGCTCACTGTTTGATTCATCCACATAAAATTCTTTTTTACGCAAATATTCAGCAAAGATATGAATATCATCAAGAAAATAGAAAACAACTCGTATTCCTATCAAATCTTGCATTTTGCTGCCATTTATAGAATATTTATCCTTTTTAATTTCTAATTTCTTCTTGATTGATTGAATACTTTTTGAACGAGAAAATATACGATAAAACACACCAGAATGGTTCAAGTATTCTTTTAACTGATCGACTATCCGTTTCTCAAATAAGGAAAAATCAATATTATTCATAAAATCTATTACAATTTGCTTGTTATATACGTAAAGCCCTCATCTGTCAAGAAAGACTTATCTCCATTACAACAAAGTAACTTTTTACTAACAAGACGTTCAAAACACTTATGAAACTCTTTTGAATTATCCAAGAATTCCTCTCTCACTTTGGATATCATTTTCATACGTCTATTTCTATTATCAACCTTAAGATATTTTTGGAGTATCTTTACTTCCAAACTTTCTTCTTTTTCATTATCTGGTAAACAAATATCTTCTGTAGCATCGTCTTGAGGATAGCCCTTGATCCATGAATCGCAATTATAAAAATCACAATCCATAAAGATTAAAGCAAGATCTTCATTGATACTCTGACAATTATCAAAAGTGCAAGAAATAAAATAGCATCGATGCAACCCAGCTTCATCAAATACACAATTACTAAATTTCACATTTGCAAAGGTACATTGCTTCAAAGGTTCTTCTGAATTTCCTATGAATTTTTTTGCTAAGGTACAATCCGAGATATAGAGACTCGATAGTTCATGTTTTGTCTCACCCTTTAAAAGAATATCTGCCCAAAATTGCCCCTCAGAATATAGCTTACATTCTTTCTTCAAACATTCCCAAAAAGAACTTTTTGTCTCTTCTCCTAAAATAGAAGAAGCAAGTATGGCTTTGGCTAAATAAGAATTTGGTGTAGATTGATGAAACTCATGATACATTGGATTTGTTCCATCTTCAATGATGGAATCTTTTAACAACAACCCAAATATAAAATCATTTATAAAGCCTACATTAGAACAGCCCTTTCTATCTAACAAAGCATGATTAGTCAAAGAGTTTGTTATATTGTCTATGTCCTGAGACGAGCTTGCATAATTTGCAATAACGTCATAGGCTATTTCTCCTATCTGCTCCTTAACTCGGCTTCTTGCATCAGCCGTTATGCCATAGCCACCAAAGATACAAGCCAAATGACTGAAAATTTTTCTTTGTTCTGAAGGAGACAAAGGTAAGTTTTGCCTTTCCATCTCTCTTCGCAACATGAAAGAAAAGAAATTATCAATTAATTCATCTGGGGTTTTAACCGACTTTTTAAAATCTTTATCATCACAATATCTCAAATAACTCAACAAAACTGGATTAGATACGCTGGAAGAATCTGCAAATGGTAATTTTTGTTTTCGTCCATTTGGCAACCATTGTTCTATTGTAGGAGAATCCAACTGATAACGAATCAACGAGAAAGTTGAATGCGCTTCTTTTTGATTGTTATACCACTCTGCAAAACTTGGTCCTGAGAAGATTGCCGTCTTACGACTTGTAAGAACCACTTTCGCTCTATTCGTAAGTAAGTCAGCTATAGTAGACAACATCGTCTCAACTTCTCCAAAAGCAGTATCTTGTTTTCCCTCATCCAAATCCTTGCTCAACAATTCGTCAAATCCATCTATTATAAGTGGAATTCTGCCGTTCTTGATATTCTTTATTACAATATCATTTTTCAGCTGAATATCGAAGTCTCTATCTATATGGGACAACAAAAGATAGCGGAAAGTATTGGCACTTCTATCTTTCTCCAGTTTCATAAAGATTGGTCGGATGTCCATTTCGATATTTGCATATTTGTGAAGAACCTCATAAGCCGTAGATGTCTTACCATAACCAGCAGCAGCCTCTACTATAATAAGTTTTGGCTCATCACCCTTCATATTATCCTAAAATCCGCAACTATCATCC
>NZ_QUCG01000135.1:0-3324 GCF_003473645.1 Prevotella sp. AM23-5
AAATTATAGTGTTGCGGAATTAAGGTTATATATTTTTTGGGGGACAAGTTTCACAAGTTCAAAAGTTAAAGAAGTTATCGCTCACTGAGGAGTTAAGACAAATGCAACATCTGACACGCTTCTGCATAAGCAATTGATATACAAAGATAGCCCCCCAGGGCATGAGTAGTTACAGTTACGATAAATATATTTAATTTTTCTTAATTTTTTCGTATTGTATTTTCTTTTTCCATATATTTGCATAAAATTTAGTATATATCGAAGATGAAAAAGAAACCAATTCTATTAACACTATTTCTACTTTTTTTGACGGCATGTTCCGTAGTGGATTCCGACGAGCAACGCTTAGAATCCGCCCTGGAGTTTGCCGGCAAGAATCGTTATGAATTAGAAAATGTCTTAAATCATTACAAGAATGATACCTGAGCCCACTTTAAAAAGGGGCATATTTGAAGCACGACTTCCTAACAGCATTGAGGGAGCCGTGAATATATCTAACTGAGGATTTGGATCTGTCTTTTTAAACATTGTCATTCTTTTAATTGATGGTGTAAAGATACGATAAATATTCCAGATAACGGCATAAATCAGAGATTATTTTCGTGAAATATAAACATTTTAAACAGGCCTTACTTTTTAAAGTGGGCTCATTGATAGAATGAAAAGAATATTGTTATCAAATAAAAACTGTATAAATCTGCTTTTGGGGTTGATAGTATTATTATTTGTTGCATGTACTTCAAACGAGAAGCAACGGTTGCAGCAAATAGAGAACGTGTTGGAGGAATCCCCCGACACAGCTTGGGCTATGTTGAGTCAAGATGGAAATCGTCTTTCTAAATACTCCAAATCAGACAGAATGAAATATTTATTGCTTCGAACAAAAGCAATGAATAAACTCTTTTATGCCATGGATACCATCAATTATATGAATGATGTACTAGAATATTATGCATTTTATGGCAATACTGGAGAAAAGACCTGGGCTAACTATTTAATGGGCTGTGTATATCGTGATAAGGGAAATAGTCCCAAGGCTTTGCTATATTATAATGAAGCTGTCGCAAAAATAGATACAACAAAGAGCGACTGCAACTTCTCCCTCTTGTCTAAAGTTTATGGACAAATGGCGGATATCTATAGATTGCAACGTTATCCACAATTGGAATCGAAGATACTTGATAAGAAGGCATTAGTTGCATTGATGGCAAATGATACATTAGGATATGTTCGTGCACAAGAACGTAAAATAAGCGTTTTCTATCAACTAGGGAAAATGGATTCGGTTTATCAAATTGCAACTCGGGCTTATCGATACTACAAAAAGATAGGTAAGGATGATTATGCTGCTGCAACTTTAATACCGTTGACGGAAATCTACTTAAAGAGGAAGGACTATGTAAAAGCCAAGCGAACACTTGATGAATATCTTGCAAAGTCCAAACTATTGGATAAAAAAGGAGAACCTTTATATCCTGGAACAGAATATTTCTATAATTATCTTGGTTGGTATTATATAGACGTAGGACAATTGGATTCTGCTTTATATTGCTATCACAAATTGTTGAACTACCCTTCTGATATTGAAAATTTAGAAGCTGGATATAAGGGTTTAATGTCTATATATAGTCATAAAGGAATGGTAGACTCAGTGGTGAAGTATGTACGTTTGTATGCAGATGCAAATGACACCGTAAACTTCCGGTTATCAGCAAAAGAAGTAGGTAAGGTACAGGCTTTGTTCGATTATTCTGAAAGTCAAAAAGAAGCTGCGAGAAAAGCAGAAGAAGCGAAAAATATTTGGAAAGCCTTATTCATATCTCTCTTAATGATAGTGATATTACTTTTGGTAATAAGAAAAATGAAGGCAAGAAATCAAAAAATACAAACTCAATATGATCATACCAAGAAAGAATTAGTATCAACTAAAAAGGAGAGCAAGCTTAAAGATTCTAAAATAGTAAATCTGAATGGGATATTGAGTATCTATAAAACGAATGCGAATGAAGAAAAATGGAAAAAAGAAAATATATTTATGGAATCAAAGATTATTCTAGCATTCCAAGCATACGCTAATACAGGTAAACAACCAACTGTTAGTGAATGGAAAGACCTGCAGAAATTAGTTGAAGCAAGTTTGCCTGCTTTTTGGCAAAAATTATCTTCATTTGAAGACATTTTAGATGATGAGTTTAGAATTTGTCTACTGACAAGACTTTCTTTCATGCCCTCTCAGATAGCTAATCTCCTGGGGGCTTCAAAGCAGAGTATTACAAATAAACGCAAGAAACTAGTTCAAATGTTGTTTAAATCTGATAATATAAAGAAGTTCGATGCATTGATAAAGGAGATGGAATGAAGTATGTACTAAATATACTTTTAGCTCTAACATACAGATTTAATGCGAGTTACAAGCAACAAGACCAACACTTTCTGAAAGATAATGTACTAAATGTACTGCTGATATTTGGAAGTTAAGCTTTTTCGTTCTATTTTTGCAGACATAAAACAACAATAAAAAATAGAAATGAAATGAAAAGATTTTTAATAATGATTTATGCGTGTCTGCTTTTTAACGGAAATGTTTTAGCTGGCACAAAAGTTAGAGTGGAAATGCAACCCAACTCTTTTGAAAACCCTACTAAGCCTGGTATTCCATGGGAGCGAGAAATGCCCTGGTCGCCAGAAGTCTTTTTAGAGGATAATCTCTTGTCTTTTGAGTCTAGCAGCGCACCTATTATGATATATGCATACAGAGGTGACAAAATCGTTTACAGTCTGACAGCTCCAGAAGGGAGCACAAATGCGGCTTTTCCTAGTACCTTAAAAGGTGACTTTATCTTGTATATGATTTATGGCGATACTGTGTATCGTGGAGAAATCAATCTTTAAAGGAATCGGAAAAATGAAGAATCCATGTTAAAAGTATAAAAGTTTGAAAATGTAGTTTGGCATTGCTTAGAAAATTCACAAATCTAAGCAATGCCGGAATTGTGAATTTAAATATTGATTTCTATGATGCGTATTCAAAAGTATTTAATCGTATTTGTTGTTATATTATCATTTGTTTCTTGCAAAGGGACAGATGAAGAAAGTTGTTCTATTATAGATTTTGATGAGGCTCAAGTGATGACAGAGCAGGAACTGTTCTCGAAAGTTGAGATTATTTCATTGCAGAACAAAGATGATCTTATTTTATCAAATGTATCCCAGATTATTGTGGAAGAACCATACATTTTAATAAAGGATTCAAAAAATGTAATATATGTATATACTGATAAAGGAAATTTAGTTTCCCTTAATTCCGCAACACTATAATTTAAC
>NZ_QUCG01000136.1:0-3264 GCF_003473645.1 Prevotella sp. AM23-5
TATTATGAATGGAGAAGAATTATTAAAACAATATTATAGTAGATATGGTGGTTTTTGGAGATTTCCTGAGATGCTTGATTATTGCTATCTGGTTAATCCATATTTCAATCGTTCTTCTATAATCGCAGACATGCAGGAATTCTTTCCTGTTCTGGTTTCAGAATATCCCTCAGGGATGGGCGTTAATTCGCTTTTGGCTAGCAAATGCTGGAATATCAAGCAAGAATATGTTATTCCTGGAAATGGTGCGGCAGAATTGATTAAAGTCTTAATGGAGAATCTCGAAGGTACAATTGGGGTTATACGTCCTACATTCGAAGAGTATCCTAATCGCCTGCCTGATGAACGTGTTTTTACTTTTGTTTCTAAGAAAGCTGATTTTCGTTATGATGAAGATGATCTTATAGAGTATTTTAGCACAGTCCCTGTTGATACTCTGTTGTTGATAAACCCGGATAATCCATCGGGTAATTTTATATCCATGCAAGGTATCCGTAAATTAGCTGATTGGACGAAACAGAAAAATATACAATTCATTCTTGATGAAAGTTTTGTCGATTTTACTGATGGATATGAAAATAATACCTGCATAGACAATTCTTTCCTAGAGGAATTTCCGCAGATGTTTGTAATGAAGTCTATATCTAAGAGTTATGGAGTACCTGGTCTTCGCCTAGGTATCCTTTGTAGCTCAAATGTTGATGCAATTGCCAAAATGAAGAAGCAAGTTAGTATTTGGAATATTAATTCATTTGCAGAGTTCTTTATGCAGATTTATCCAAAATATAAGGAAGATTATAAAAAGGCATGTGATCAGTTTATCAAAACAAGAAATGATTTTGAAAAGGAATTGAAGAAGATTCCGTTTATCCATGTGATGCCTTCGCAAGCTAACTATTTTTTCCTAGAAGTATTGCCTCCATATAAGCCAAAAGAACTTTGCGCAATTTTGCTTGAAAAATATAATATCTTGGCAAGTGCCTGTCTGGCAAAGAAAGGTATTGAACCAAATCGTTATATGCGTATTGCTGTGAGAAATCATGGTGATAATGCTAAGTTTATTAAGGCGATGAAAGATATAATGGCATAAAGATATAATGATGGATAGAATTTGTATTTGTGGTGGAGGTGCTCTAGGACATGTTATTGCATCATGGATTTCTGGGCATCATCATGTACGGGTTAATATTCTCACGAATCATCCGGAAAAGTGGGAACACCATATAGTCGTTGATACACCCGATGGAGAAGTGCTTCAAGGAGAAATTGATTTGATTAGTAATGATGCGAATGAAGTAATCCCCTCTTCTCATGTTGTGCTTTTATGCTTACCAGGTTTCTTGATTAAAGAAGAATTAGAAAGAATAAAGCCATATCTAGATTCAGACACTTATGTTGGAAGTGTTTTTTCATCTACCGGCTTTTTCTTTGAGGCACAGAAGATTTTGGATGAAACTCAACCATTATGGGGCTTTCAGAGAGTTCCTTTTATTTCAAGGGTGCAAGAATATGGTAAATCAGCTCATCTGTTGGGGTTCAAGTCTTCTTATAATATTGCAATCGAACATGTTGCAGAAGAAGAAAAGGTAAAGTTTGCAAGTATAATACAGCATTGGTTTGAACGTCCTGTAAATGTTTTGAATAATTTTTACGAGGCTAGTCTTACTAACAGTAATCCTCTGCTTCATACATCCAGACTTTATACAATGTTTGGTGGAAAAAATGAAGGTAGAATATACCCACGTATGTTACTTTTCTATGAGGAATGGACAGAAGAAGCTGCTGATTTATATATAAAGATGGATGAGGAATTCTTTAAATTGCTTAAAGTTTTACCGGTTTCAGAAAATTATCTTCCTACAGTGCTAGATTATTATGATAGTTATGATGCTAAGTCTTTGGCAGCTAAACTATCTTCAATCACAGGTTTTAAAGGTATAACATCACCAATGATTGAGACTAGTGAGGGTTGGATAGCAGATTTCAATAGTCGTTACTTTACAGAAGATTTTCCTTTTGGCTTAAAGTATATATGGCAATTAGCGCATAAACATGGAGTTTTTTGCCCAAATATAGATAAGGTTTACCAATGGGGTATTAGTAAAATTTAGTATAATATAAAATGTCACATATAAAAACTTCTAAAGGATTTTTGGAATATCGAAGCCATCTTCTTTACTTTGGTAATAAGGTGATGAATAAGGATAAAATGCTGGATAATCTCCATGTTCTTTCTGTTTATCTGGATAAGATAGACATCAATTGGGGACCAGCATTCGGATCACTTATTGGTGTAGTTAGAAATGATGATTTTCAGCCCTGGAAACCTTTCTTTGACATCTATATTCTGAAAGAAGACGAAGAGCGATTTAAGGATGTGCTATGGCTATTGTTGGAGGTTGGATTCAAATTAGTACGTTATGAACGTATTGGTCTTTATGTTCTTGAGCGAGGCGATGAGTTTATAAAGGTTTACGTTCTTCATAAAATCAGTACAGATGTTCGTCATACAGGTGGTGCAGATTTTATTCATGAAAAGTATATTCAGAATACGGTCAAATGGGATTTTAAAGGAATTAAGTTAAATGTTCCAGCAGAAGTAGATGAATATCTTGCCTTTCAATACGGTGAAGATTGGACCATACCAAAACAGACCGTGGTTTATTCGGCTACTCCTTTTGTACGTTTGTGGCATTGGGCTAAAACTTGGATTCAGGACCATCTGCCAGATTCTTTATATTATGTTTGGTTGTTTCATCATCGCAAGAAAGATTTTGCTAAATTTAAAAAACGTTGTGATAATGCAGGTATTCCTTTACCCAAGAACATACAATTGGCAAGTATGAAACCTCGAAAGTATAAGAAGGTTCTTACTGTTGGTGTTTATGATCTTCTTCATAAAGGTCACGTAGAATTGTATCGTAGGGCAAAAGGATTAGGTGATTATCTTATAGTTGCAGCACAGGATAGTGATTTTATTCTTAAGTATAAACCGACAGCCAAGATCCTTAATTCAACCGAAGACCGTAAGTATATGATAAAAGCAATTCGCTATGTTGATGAAGTTATTACATATACTGATGTTGATAAAATAGTACAAGAAGTCGATTTCGATGTGTTCGTAACAGGTCCAGACCAATGCCACGATGGCTTCCAACGAGCAATTAGGTGGTGTGAGGAACATGGCAAGGAGCATATCGTGTTAGGAAGAACTGATGGGGTAAGTTCGAGCGAATTGAAAGCAAAGATTGCTGCAAAAACACA
>NZ_QUCG01000137.1:0-3197 GCF_003473645.1 Prevotella sp. AM23-5
AGTTACGACTTTATTTTAAGACACCAAAGCTTTTCCTCTGATTTTCTTGCGTAACTAGAATAAAAACTTATCTTTAGAGCGCTATCATATCCCCAGAATATAAAGAGGTTAGGACATTTTTTGACGGCCGATTGCAAATCAGCCGGAACGCCTAACGGAGGAAAGACATATCCGGCGCTACGTCAATAGACTTCATCTATCGCCACATAGACTGAATAATTTGGTGGAATGCCGGATTCTTCTTATCTTTGCACCGATAAAAACAAGTAATAACTTTTAAATATCAATAATGATGGAAAAATTCAATGAAATGATTAACGACGAACAGCTGACATTGGTAGATTTCTTCGCTACCTGGTGCGGACCTTGCAAGATGATGCACCCTATCCTGGAACAGCTGAAGGAGAAGATGGGCGATGACATCAGAATTCTGAAAGTAGATGTAGACAAGAACGAGGCACTGTCCATGCAGTACCGCATTCAGTCGGTCCCTACCCTCATGCTCTTCAAAAAGAGAGAAATGCTCTGGCGACAGAGCGGAGCCATGAGCCTGAATGATTTGATGCAGAAAATTTCGCAGCTGCAATAATAGCCCTGCTGAAAACGAAATCCATTCCCCCACACTCTTTTTATGTTTTTTTAATATCCTACGGTCACAATTGTTACCGTAGGATTATTTTTTAAGCCGTAATTTTGCAGCCGGAAACCAGGAATGGCAGATTGCCGCCTGGAAGAAAACATTAAAATAACTCATTAATTTATAGCAATATGACAGAAAACAAGATGTTCTGTTTCCAGTGTCAGGAAACAGCTAAGGGTACAGGCTGTACCATCAAGGGTGTTTGCGGTAAGGAGGCTACAACTTCCAAGTGGCAGGATCTGCTGCTCAGCGTGGTTCGTGGCATAGGAACCATACAGCATAGCATAGGCAAAGAGCCGACACCAGAGGTAACCCGTTTCCTCACGGATGCACTCTTCACCACCATTACCAACGCCAACTTCAACGACCAGGATATCCTGCAAAAGGTAGATAAGGGCATCGTACTGAAGAAACAGCTGCTGCAAAAGGCGGCAAGCATGAATATCCACCTCCCTGCCTATCAGGAGGTAACCTGGGGTGGCGAGAAGACAGACTATGAGGCTGAGGGTGCCCGTGAATCCGTGCTCCGCCACGAGAATCCAGATATCCGCTCGCTCAAGGAACTCACCATGCTCGGTCTGAAGGGTATGGCAGCATACTACGAGCACGCAGCCCATCTGGGAGAAGAGAACAGCGAAATCATCAGCTTCATCTGCCGTGCACTCGCCACCATCAGCAACCCTGATGCTGATATGAACACGCTGCTGGGCGTGGTGCTCGAAACTGGAAAGTACGGCGTGGATGTGATGGCACTCCTCGACAAGGCCAACACCCAGGCATACGGTAATCCGGAACTCACCCGGGTGAACATCGGCACAGGCAGCAATCCGGGCATCCTCATCTCCGGTCACGACCTGAAGGATATCGAAGATCTCCTCATCCAGACCGAAGGCACGGGCATCGACGTCTATACCCATGGCGAGATGCTTCCTGCCCACTACTATCCGCAGCTCAAGAAGTACAAGCATCTGGTGGGCAACTACGGCAATGCGTGGTGGAAACAGAAGGAGGAATTCGAGAGCTTCAACGGTCCTGTAGTCTTCACCACCAACTGCATCGTACCGCCATCGCCATCGGCAGGCTACAGGAACCGCGTCTTCACCACCAACTCTACAGGTTTCCCTGGCTGGAAGCATATCCAGGCGGGTGCCGACGGCCACAAGGACTTCTCCGAGGTGATTGCGCTTGCCAAGACCTGCCAGCCACCTAGGGAGATAGAGACAGGCGAGATCATTGGCGGTTTTGCGCATGCCCAGGTCTTTGCCCTGGCAGACAAGATAGTAGAGGCTGTGAAGAGCGGAGCCATCCGCAAGTTTGTGGTGATGAGTGGCTGCGATGGCAGAATGAAGAGCCGCAACTACTACGAGGAGTTTGCCAAGGCGCTGCCTCAGGATGTAGTGATACTCACCAGCGGCTGTGCCAAGTTCAAGTACAACAAGCTCAATCTGGGCGATATCAACGGCATTCCCCGTGTGCTGGATGCCGGTCAGTGCAACGATTCCTATTCCTGGGCGGTTGTGGCATTGAAGCTGAAGGAGATCTTTGGAGCCAGCGACATCAATGACCTTCCTATCTTCTTCAATATTGCCTGGTACGAGCAGAAGGCTGTCATCGTACTTCTTGCCCTGCTGCATCTGGGCGTAAAGAACATCCATCTGGGTCCTACGCTCCCAGCCTTCTGTTCACCAGCCGTACTGAAGGTTCTGGTAGATACCTTTGGCATTGCCGGAAACGGAACGGTAGAAGAGGACATCAAAAAATATATAGGATAAAAGGAATTTAATAATTTTATATTACAATAGGATATGAGAGCTTCAAAATATCAATTCGAGGAGTGGCCAACCGATCTGCTGATCGATTATGCCCTCAAAATCCATCACCGTGGAATCCGTGAGAAGGGTCCGGAAATCCTCAGTCTCATCCACTCGATGATGGGTGAGAATCAGTTAATGGCAGAAATAGAGAGTCTCTTCAGCGAGTGCATGCTTGACCTGGAGAACCATCTGCAGAAGGAAGAGCAGGTTCTCTTTCCGTTCACCTATCAACTGATGGAATCGCAGCTTACGGGTCAGCCTGCAGCGCCGATACATTGCGGCTCTGTAGCCATGCCTATTCACGTGATGATACTGGAACATGATAATGAGACCAAGCGCCAGCAGCGCCTCAGAAAGCTCACAAACAACTACACCCCGGCAGCTGATGCCAGCGGAGATTATAAGTTGCTACTGAGTCTGCTGAAGAATTTCGCAGAAGATCTGAACGAGCATGTCTATATAGAGAATGAGATCATCTTCCCTCGCAGTCAGCTGCTGGAACAGCAGCTACTGAGTTAAGGGAGAATTTGCAGCCGTTAGACAACGTCCATGTCGAGCATACAACAATAAAGGGAGATTTCTTGGCGAAATCTCCCTTTATCTATTGCAAAAAGCAGCTATAAATTCTTAATTTCCTCTAATGTCAACTGGGTTGCTGCTGCCACTTGCTCGGCAGACAAGCCCATTGCAAGAAGACGACGGGCTGTGGCCTTCTTCTCATCTTTGGCTCCTTCGGCACGACC
>NZ_QUCG01000138.1:0-3115 GCF_003473645.1 Prevotella sp. AM23-5
GATTACATAAGAATTAACAGAGTATTGTCAGTAAAAATACAGATAATATTCTTCTGATGAAGTAAAAATGATTAATTGGCATATGCGATAGAACTGATAGGAATGTTCATCGCTTTATTCATGTCTTTAGTAAGTTCTCCTACTTTGCTCACGAACAAATTATATTCTTCCTGGGTATATTTTTTATGGTTCTTTGCACCATTAGTACCCGAATTGCCTGGTGGAAGCAGATTACAATGATACGTTTTACTGAAATATCTGTTGAATTTTGCTTCTTTGCCAGTTCCTGTAATTCCAGCCCATTCCATCAGCATTACTATGATGGGACCATAGATATGATGTTTCCCCTCCTTCTTATCTGTTCTTCCAAGAACCTTTAGTCCTGCGAGTTTGCAGGGTTCTATCAAATTATCAAGATGGGTAATTACGAATCTTACTTGTTTAGCAAAGTCATGATTGTCAGGCCATAGAAGAGATTCTGTAGGACTCAAATCATCCTTCTTACCCTTTTCAATGGCATCGAAAATGACGAAATTTTGAAACTGGCTCACGTTATAGGTATGAAAACAATCGCAGATGACTTGTTGCAAAGACTTTGCCTTATCCATTCTTTCCTTCAAACTATTCATCGGATATGTGACACCGCCGGTATTCTCTAAGATCTTAATGAAATCTCTCGACGTTTTAGCAACATTGTCATAGTTATCCTTATAAATCTTGTAACATAAGTCAGGATGGCTTCTGATGTAATTCTCCTTTGCAATAATTTCTCTACAAAGAGCCATTACGCCCGTTAGCTTACAAAAAAATAAGCTAACAGAACAGCATAGATCTTTCACGCAATCTGGGTAGCTTTCCAAGCCAAACATATCTCTTTCGAATGTAAGACCTGTTAAGTATGAGTGATTAAAAACAGATAGCTTCTTTTCTGTTCCATTACCTCCAGCCTTCTTGCGAATGATGGGACACATCTTTCTAAAAAGTTTCTTTGTTCCAGCTAATGTACTTCTCAGTTTTCGACAAAGCTTAAGAGCTGTGTCGTAGCATTGGTTGTGGTCGGTGGCATATAACTTATTGAACTCTTTAGAAAATTTTTCTAAAGAGATGTATTCTTTATCTATTTTGGCAATGCTGATTCTTACTTCAGCATTGATTAAATTGATATCACTCTCGTCATAATCACGACTTCTGATGGATGCAAAGATCTTATCGTTTTCAAAGTCCTCTGCATCATTGATAAGGTTCTGAAAGCTTTGCTCAGAAGCATCTAATACGCTGGTATACCTCATTCGCTATTATTTTTAAGTTAATAATTTGCAGTTATGGTCTCGTACACCTTTATATAGGGGTGTGCGTGAGGATATCCTGCTTTCATTTGCAAAGTTACGAAAAGATTACGGAAATAAAACGAAATGGATCACTTTTCTTGCGTTAAAAAATGCTAAGTCTTTGATATTCTGTATTTTATGATTTGTTTTTGGAAATTTTAAGTTTCTGCCGATTCCAAAAGTTGCCACAAAAGTAGTGTTTTAGTGTAAATTTAAGAATTAAACAATAGTTAATTTTTAAGATTTAAACGTTAACAAAGAATGGCTTTTCAGTCCGAGCTAACTTATAGAATAGTCTTAAGTTTGTTCCATTCTGACTGAAAAGCCGTATAATTCTTAAAATATTATTTTTCAAAATACGTACCAATGGCTATGAGAGGGATGTTTTCCATCCATTCTTGATCTACATATCCTTTCATGGAGATGCGCAGTCCTTTCAGCCCAGGGTTGTCTTTGATGAACTGGGCCAGGGAACGGGCACGTACGTTTTCCTCAGCCTTTACTTCGATAGGTATAACCCTCTGGCTGTCTTGAATGACGAAATCAATCTCCGAAGGAGTCTTGGTATTGCTCCAGTAATAGGGCTTAAGTCCCAAGGCCAATAGTTGCTGTAGCACATACTGCTCTGTAAATGCACCTTTGAACTCTGTGAATACATTGTCACCTATCAGCATCTGATCTGCTGAGACATCCGTCATGCATGCCAGAAGACCACAATCTAATAAGAACAGTTTAAAGACATCCATGTCTTCATAAAACTTGAGGGGCATTTTAGGTTCCTTGATGCGGCTCACCTTATACACAATGCCGGCATCTACCAGCCATTGTATGGCCAGTTCAAAATCCTTGGCTCTGCTACCTTTGCGCACAGCTCCATAGATGAATTTCTTGTTTTCACGTGCCAGTTGAGAAGGAAGCGAATCAAGTACCTCCCGGATTCTTGTAGATTCCGCAGCTGAAGTATGTTTGGAAATATCCCTGCGATAGGCTTCCAGAATATCACGCTGCAGGGTGCGAACCTGCTGCAAGTCTGTATTTTCGATGAATTTGCTTACCACTCCTGGCATGCCGCCCACAAAGTAATATTGTCGGAGCAATTCCGTCATCTTGGGTTTCATGATGTCGATAAGTCCCCAGTCTTTGGAATGGAGTAATTCTATCCATCCTTCATTGCCGGTAGCATCAAGATATTCCTCGTAATCCATAGGGTACATGGTAAGCATATCTACTTTTCCAACAGGGAACGACTCTCCCTTACCAAGGGTAACCCCAAGTAGGGACCCTGCTACCATGACATGGTATTCGGGAGCTTTTTCGCAAAAGTACTTCAAACTGTGGAGTCCTCTCGGAATCTCCTGTATTTCATCCAAGATGATGAGAGTGTCAGCAGGAGTAATCCTGACACCAGTAATGGCTTGGATGGTGATGAGGATTCTGTCTATGTTGTAATCGAGCTCAAAGAGCTGTTTCATTCTTGGCTCATCGTCACAGTTGATATATGCTACGTTTTTGTATTCCTTTTCTCCAAAGTGTTGCATAATCCAAGTCTTACCTACTTGTCTGGCACCTAGTAACATCAAGGGCTTTCTGTCCACATTTCTTTTCCATTTCAAGAGCTGTTTGTATATCTTTCTTTTCATAACTATCTGTATTTTAAATATTTCAGCTGCAAAGATACACTTTTTCGATGATAAAAACAAGAAAATTGCACACTTTTTCGATGATAACAAATGTTAAATCATACACTTTTTCGAGGATAAGTGTCTTATACGTGAAAAAGTTGTCAC
>NZ_QUCG01000139.1:0-3093 GCF_003473645.1 Prevotella sp. AM23-5
CAGTTTCTCACTTTCCTCAGTCGTATAGGCGAGATATTCCTGCGTGGACACCTCTGTGGCATATACTGCCGACTGCGTTCCTCCGAGTCCTATCCATACTTCCTTGTAGAGACGTGACGGGTCGTTGGACTGGTTGATGGAGAGAATCTGCGACTTCTCCTTTTCCGTCAATCCGAGCAATGACTGTATCTGCTCGAACTTGTTCATGAACTTCCTCTGGTCAAGGAGTATCTTGCAGTCTGAGTTGTTGATGATACTCTCCTTCACAATAGCGGAGGATATGATGTCCTCGACTTCCTGCGTCACCACAACCGCCTCACCGAAGAACTTTCTGACCGTCTTATAGAGATACTTGATATAGGACGCCATGTTTGCCGAAGCTATCGCTTTCCATGCTTCTTCTATCACTATCATCTTACGGATGCCTTTCAGACGGCGCATCTTGTTGATGAACAGCTCCATGATGATGATGGTCGTGACCGGGAACAGGATTGAATGGTCCTTGATGGAATCTATCTCGAAAACGATGAACCGCTTGTGCAGCAGGTCAAGCTCCTTGTCGGAGTTAAGCAGATAGTCGTACTCACCACCCTTGTAGTAAGGTTCCAGCACGTTGAGAAATCCGTCTATATCAAAATCTTTCTCACGGACTTTCTTTTCTTCCAGAACCTTGCGGTATTCCGTTCCCACAAACTCATAGAAGGTATTGAAGCATGGAACGATGTCGCTTTCCTCTTTCAGTTTACCGATGTAGAGCGACACGGCATTTGACAAGGCAACCTCTTCCGCTCGTGTGGCAGGCTCGTTGTCCTTCTTCCAAAGTGTCAGGAGCGAAGTCTTGATGCTCTCACGCTTCTCGATGTCAAAGACCTTATCCTAGGTGAAAAAGGGATTGAATGAGATGGGACTCTCATCCGTATAGGTATAGTAGATACCGTCCTTTCCGCCTGTTTTTCTGTTGATCATCTCGCAGAGTCCCTGGTAGGAGTTTCCCGTATCGACCAAGACCACATGCGTGCCTTGCTCGTAATACTGTCTGACGAGGTGGTTCATGAAGAAGGACTTCCCGCTTCCCGAGGGTCCGAGCACGAACTTGTTGCGGTTGGTTGTTACGCCTTTTCTCATCGGCAGGTCAGAGATGTCAATGTGCAGCGGCTTGCCACTGATGCGGTCTGCCATCTTGATGCCGAACGGTGAGGGAGAATCCATATAGTTGGTTTCCTCCGTGAAGAGGCAGGTTGCCTGTTCGATGAAGGTATGGAAACTTTCCTCTGACGGAAAATCACCCTCGTTGCCGGGTATCGCTGCCCAGAAAAGTGTCGGACAATCCACCGTATTGTGGCATGGCACACATTCCATGCTTGCCAACTGACTGCCTACGTCGTTGCGAAGATGCTTCAACACTTCCATATCCTCGCCCCATGCCAGGACATTGAAATGGGCACGGACAGACTGCAAGCCTTGTGAGTGAGCCTCGTTCAGATACTCGTCAATCCATTCCTTGTTGATGGCGTTCTGTCGGCTGTACCTTGACAGCGAGTGCATGTTACGGGCGGTCTTCTCAAACTTCTGCAAGGTCTCGTCACTGTTGTCTATGAATACATACTGGTTATAGATATGGTTGCAGGACAACAGCAAGCCAACTGGAGCGGCAAAAGATAGTCGGCAGTCACTTCGGTCAGTGGACAATCGCTCAAAGCGGTTGTCCGTAGATACTTCCGTTGGCAGGTCTTCCGTTTGCGACAAGGTATGAAGGCATAGGTGTTTGTTTCCGATACGCATACCACTTGCAGACAATTCCATATCCTCCAAACATTGCACGTTCTCCGTGGAGAGCGAGAGGTATTTGCCTACAAGTCCCGTTATCCGTTCCGTGCCTGTGATTTCCTCATCCGTCAGTCTGCGTAAGGAGATATAGCCGGAGTCGTTGATGATTCTTGCGAACTGCTCCACGGCATCAAGGAATCTTGCTACCATTTCCTTGTCCTTGATTTCCTTAGGGATGATATGCCCACGGCACAAGGTGGAAAAATTGCTCTGGTGTGCCATGCGCTCCTTGGAGGTCTTGGTGAGGAACAGGTAACACTGGTGATGCAGGTAAGGACGCTCATTGAAGTGTCGCTCATAGCTTCTTGACAGAAAGCTCATGTCGCTATTCAGCAAGTCCGGTTCGTAGTTCTCTTTCACGAACCAGTCCTGCTTGTGGACAATGCTATAGTCGGGCAGTACCTTGATAGCCTTGCACCATGCGGCATGTACTGACTCATACTCCTGCGATGTTACCGTGAAGATCTCGGGGAGCGTTACCTCGTAGGCGACCGTGATGTCGCCATCCTTGGAGATAATGCAGCCTTGCTCCACGGCAAGCAGCGGAAACTTGCTCTCAAGGGTGCTTGATTTTCTGATATTTCTCATTCTTCTTTCTTTTTATGTTTGAACATTCGGTTTGTTTTCCTTCGGTTGAGGATATAGCGTGGATGGCTCTTGGAGGCAAGGAGCTTCATCAGTCCATGCTCTCCGTACTTGTTGTTCAGGTGGAATGTTCCCCATACAAGCAATGATCCGAGCGTGAGACCCAAGCCGATGCAGACCAGTTGGTCCGCACCTGCCATATAGAGGACTACCACAAGGAAGAAGACGACAAGCAGTCCACCTGCGAAGATGAAGAGGTACTGTGCCTTCAGTCCCTTGAACTCAACCGAATGACCGATGCCCTTGTTGATTGGGTAGTCAGCCATAAGTCTTATACCTTATTATATTATAAGAAGAACGAGCGGAGGATGGTTGCGCTCACGATGAGGAAGATGCAGGCTCCGAACCAGCTTGCGGCAGTCTTGCTCGTGTCGGGGTCGCCAGATGAGAACTTGCCATACACCTTGATGCCTCCGATGAGACCTACCACGGCACCGATGGCGTAGATGAGCTTCGTGCCTGGATCGAAGTAGGAGGTCACCATGCTTGTTGCCTCGTTGATACCTGCAAGTCCGTTGCCTTGCGCGAATGTCTGTGATACGGCTGCGACAATCATCGCAGCGAGAAGAATGATTCTGTTTTTCTTGTTCATAAATCGTTTTTTGTCTGTGCCTTGGGGAT
>NZ_QUCG01000014.1:0-72234 GCF_003473645.1 Prevotella sp. AM23-5
TTCCGCTCCATTTGGGAAAAATCCCAAGGGTGTATGGGAAAAGGCGTGGGAAAATCGGACGGATTTCTTCAGTTTTACGGGAAAACATTTGGTGATAATGATGGAAAAACGTAAATTTGCAGACTGATTACGGAACTTCGTTTCGCAAACTATTCACGACCATCGATTCCCGTCTCCGCTTTACGGCAGATAATCTGAGCGATTACTCCCGCTACTTCAATGAGTACGATTATACCGAATCAGCTGATGAGGGAATTGCGGGAAGTTAAGGGGAATGATAACTTCACTTAACTTCCCCACATTATATATAAATAAGGATAAAGAGGGGCGAAAAAGCAAATTTTATATGTTTTTTCGCCCCATTTGCATTTATTAACTTTTTTTTCAGACAACTTATTAAAATTTATCGTAAATTTGCAACCAGTTATTAAAATACAATAAGCTAAGCAATAAGAATCATTAGATAGAAATATATATATATAGTCAGACTATTATATAATTAAGAATCTGATTATCTCTATAAAACTACATAATATAACAATTAAAACCAAACAATTATGAGCAAAAAAAGTCAGTTTGGCATGACCCTATTACTATCTACGATTATAGTAGGTGGCGCCAATGCGAGTACTGTTTCCACCTCAAACACATTTGGTGCAACTCTCATTGCACAGCAAGGTGCTGTTTGTAAGGGTGTGGTAAAGGATGCTACAGGAGAACCAATTATTGGTGCTTCTGTATCAGTGAAAGGTACTAAGAATGCTGCTGTTACCGATCTTGACGGTAATTTTACCCTCTTAAATGTAAACAAGGGTACAACAATCGAAATTACCTATATTGGTTACATCACACGTGAAATCAAGTGGGCAGGTAAAGACCTCGATGTGATTCTTTCTGAGGATACTCAGGGCCTCGACGAGGTTGTGGTTGTAGGTTATGGTAGCTCTAAGAAGCGCGACCTGATTGCTTCCGTATCAACCGTAAAGGCAGAAGAAATGTCAAACATCCCTGTTACCAACATCGCACAGGGTCTGGCTGGTCGTTCTCCTGGTTTGATCGTACAGGCAAACGGTGGTGGTGTCAACGCTACTCCATCTATCAGTATCCGTGGTGGTGGTACTCCTTTGTACGTCATCGACGGTGTAGTTCGTGGTGAGGTTGACTTCCGTAACCTTTCTCCAGACGATATTGAGTCTATGTCTATCCTGAAGGATGCTTCTGCTACAGCTGTTTACGGTTCCCGTGCTTCTAACGGTATCGTACAGGTTGTTACCAAGAGTGGTAAGGCAGGTAGAATCAGCATCGATTACGACTTCAATATGTCTTTCTCTCAGCCAAGCAACTGGCCAAAGCAGATGCACTCTTACGAGCGTGCTGAGTGGGCCAACATTGCCAAGAACAACGACCTTTTGAATGGTGCAAAGAATGATGTGTTCACAGCAGATGCCATCCAGAAAATGCGTGATGGCTCAGATCCATTGAACTTTGGTGATACCGACTGGAGAGATCTCGTTCTCAGAGATTGGGCTCCTCAGACCAAGCACACCGTACGCTTGACTGGCGGTTCTGAGACCAACCAGTTCTATGTATCTTTGGGACATATTGACCAGAACTCTCTTTACCGTAGCGATAATCACTGGATGAAGCGTACTACATTCCGTCTCGCTGAGAACACCAAGATTAAGCCTATCGGCTTGCAGGTAAATGTTGCCCTCGACGGATATCGCCAGGAGGATACACATCCATACACTTCTACATCTAGCAGCTATTACAATGTGTTCTCACACATCAAGAACAAGTCTCCATTGAATCCGGGTGTCAACAAGTATGGTCTTCCATATAATGTTACCGATAACCCTGTAGCAGAAACAGCTAGTGATGCAGGTTACAACCGCGGTATTACCAACGTAATCAACGGTAAGGGCGAGTTGATCTGGAACTGCCTCTGGGTAGATGGCTTGAGAGTTCGTCTGGCTAGCAACTACCGCTACTATGGCACTTCTACCAAGCAGTGGAGAAAAGATGCCGCTCAGTATGACTGGGATTCTGATGTTCCACAGTACTTGGGTAAGCCACAGCTCTATCACAACTCCAGCACAGGTTATTCTTATACCAACCAGGCATTCGTAGAATATGCACAGCAGTTTGGCAAGCACAGCGTTTCTGCTCTCGGCGGTTTTGAGCAGTATTACGAGAAGGGCGAGTCTTACAGCGCTCAGCGAGTAAACTACGACTTCCCTATCGACCAGATGGGCGTAGGTCCTGCTAATGATATGACCAATGGTGGTAGCGAGGCTGAGTTGGGTCGTGCTGCATGGATTGGACAGGCTAAGTATAACTACGACAACAAGTATTATGTAGAGGGTAGCATCCGTTACGACGGTTCCGACGCCTTTGCTCCAGGTCACCGTTGGGGTGCCTTCTTCAGTGGTGCTTTAGGTTGGGTAGTTTCAAGTGAGAAGTTCATGCAGCCTCTCGTAGAGAAGAACATCATCAACTCTTTGAAGCTCCGTGCTTCTTATGGTGAGACAGGTCTCGACAGCAGTGCAGGCCGCTTTGGTTATCTCACATCATACAACCTGAACAACCAGGCTTACGTAATCAAGAATAAGTATGTGCCAGGATTCTCAGAGGGTAGTCTTCCTTCTCCAGACCTTACATGGTACACCACACGCCAGACAGATATCGGTTTCGACTTTGCGTCGTTGAACAACCGACTCTATGGTTCGCTTGATTACTTCTACTACTCTACCAAGGGTTATCTGACTACTCCAACAGGTGTAAGCTATCTGAATACCGCTATCGGTATCGGCTTGCCACGAGTTAAGTCAGACAGTGAGTATCGCCGTGCAGGTTGGGAGTTCGTGTTGGGTTGGCGCAGCAACATTGGTGCGTTGAAATACGATATTTCAGCTAACCTCACCTATTTTGATGCTCTCTGGGCACTTAATAGAGACGAGTCTGAGAGTTCTTACATGAACCCATATACTCGTACCCAGCAGCAGAAGGGTTACTACGGTACCATGTTGAAGAACCTGGGCTACTATGTGGATGCAAATGATGTTCTCAACAACCCAGGTGTAAACAGTGCTCTGAATTCAGGCTATCTGACAGCCGGTGACATCAAGTATGCCGACATGAACGGTAACGGTATGATAGACAATGGTGATATGCGCCGTCTGGGTAAGAGCCACACTCCTCGCGGACAGTATGGTATCAATATGAACTTCCAGTATAAGGGATTCTATCTGAGCATGCTCTTCCAGGGTTCTACCGCATTCGACATGTACCTCTCTGGTGTAACAACCATGCAGACAGGTCAGGCTGGTCAGTTGCCAGTAGCTTACAAATATCAGGAAGACAGCTGGACTCCAAGCAATACCAACGCCAAGTATCCACGTCTGATGGCAAATACTGGTTTGAATGCCAACAACAACTATCAGAGCAGCGACTTCTGGCTGGTAAATGGTGCTTATCTGCGTATGAAGGACTTCCAGTTCGGTTACGACTTCAAGCACGTATTGCTTCGCGGTGTAAGCTGGTTGACCCGTGCCAAGGTAGGTATCTCTGGTCAGAACATCTTCACCATTTCTCAGGCAACCAAATATGGTCTCGACCCTGAGAACTCTTCAACCGAAGGATATGGCTATCCTGTAGAGCGAGTACTTGCATTAACTGTAAACTTAGGATTTTAATTAGTTATGATAAAGAATATTATTAAAATAGGAATGTTCGGCGTTCTGGCATTGACCGCCGCTTCCTGCCAAGATACAATGGATACTCATCCAACAACGACATTCGACGAGGCTACGGTTTGGGGCTCAAAGGCTACAGCCAATGCTTTTGTGAATGCCACATACGACAATGTAATCAACATGTTCACAGGAAGTTCTTCCTGTGTAGGATGGGAATCCCGCACTCCAAACGGAGTAAGATGCTCTCAGGTAGGTGAGGGTATTGATGGCATAGCCACAGAGCTTGGCATCGACAGAACTTCTGACTTCGGTATCAGCCGCTTCGGCTTGCTCCGTCGCTGCAATATGATTATTGAGAAAGCTCAGGCTTCTACCATGACAGAAGGCGAAAAGGCTGAAATCATAGCCAAGGGCCGCTTCCTTCGTGGTCTCGTATTCTACGACCTGACCCGCAAGATGGGACGCTTCGTTCCTATCACTTCTGTGATCCAGGCCGACCAGGAAGAAAAGGCAAGAGTACCTATGACTTCCAGCGTAGAGGAAAGCTACAAGCTGGTAGTAGAGGATTTGGAGGCTGCCATCCCTAACATGCCAGTTGAGGCACAGCCAGGTGAGCCTACCAAGTATGCAGCCGAGTTGCTGTTGAGCCGTGCCTGCCTCCAGGCATACGCCTACACCAAGAAGGCTGAATACCTTGACAAGGTGATTACCTATGCTTCGGATGTTACCCAGAACTGTTCACTTTCAGACAATTACGGTGGTCTGTTCAACGAGACTGACGAAACCAATGCTGAAATTCTCTGGGGTTACTACCGTTTGAAGGCTAACACCAAGATTGGTAATTATGAGGAGCTGATCCGCACCTATCCTAACATCTCACAGGATGACTGCATCAACTCTAAGAGTCCTATTCACTTCAAGAATCCTAACGGACGCACCTATGAAGGCTGGGCAATCTACTTCCCAACACAGGACTTGGTTGACCAGTATCTCGTAACTGATGAGAAGACAGGTGAAGCACTTCCTTGGAACGAGACTTCTCAGTACAAGGAGAATGTTGAGTCTATCGATCCAAACACTGTTACAACAGAAGGTCAGCTCGACGCTTACGAGCAGGAGAACGGTAATGCACGCCGCATGCCTACTCCTCAGGACTTCCAGCAGCTTAACGCTGCTTATCCTACCAACCTGCATTACGGCAAGTTGAAGGCAGGCTCAACACGCAACATTTCTGAACTGATGTACAGCGGACGTGATGCTCGTTTCGCATCATCTATCGTTTATGATGGCTGTTCATGGATTGGTGAGACAGTAGAGACAAACCTTGGCGGTAACTGCTCTATGGGTGTACGTGATAAGGAAGACGGTGGCTGGTACAACACTACAACCGGTTACTACTGGCGCAAGTCTAACATCGAGAATCCAGAGCCACGTGCATACTTCGACTGTCTGGTACAGCTCCACTACGTGATGTGCCGCACCGGCGAGGCTTACATGAACCTTGCAGAGGCTTATCTGCTGAAGCACGATGTAACTAATGCAGTAAAGGCTCTCAACGCCACACGAGTTAAGCACGGTAAGATTGCTCCTTCAACAGCTACAACAGAGGAAGCTGCATGGGCAGACTACATCCGTGAGCGCCGTGTAGAAATGGCTAACGAGAATGGTGATATCTACTTCAGCTATCTCCGCTGGGGTAAGTATGGTGGCTATGCTAACCATGGACGTGAGGCAGGCGACATCATCTACGATCTCGACCGCCCTGTATATAAGATGGAAATCTCTCGCGACCGCAGCCAGCTTCTCGTCAACCAGCTTACATTGCTCGGTAGTGCACAGCGCCAGTTTACCACCAAGCGTTATCTGTTCCCAATCGCTCAGTCATTCCTTGACAAGCGCGAGGCATACGATCTCGATCACCAGCAGAACGAGGGTTGGTAATCTGCAAGCAGAAGCAGATATAAATTCATATTTATAAATCATAAATAAACGTTGAAAATATGAAATTCATTAAAATCATACTTGCCATGCTCGTCATGGCACTCAGTTTCAGTTCTTGTCTTGAGAGCGATCTCAAAGACCTTCCAACTTTCGATGGCAATGACATCACAGCAGGATATGCTTGGTATCGTTACATTGGAGAAGACAAGATTAATGCCAGCGGACAGCCTCAGGTTATCCAGAAGCAATTGCAGAAAACAGCAGAGGCTATTGATAACAAGGCTGCTACCTGCAACCTGACATTTGCAGTTCCATCCAACTTCTCTGAAAAGGAGAAGAATAATGTGAATCTCAACAACATCGTTGTTGCAGTACAGATTTCATCAGCTGCGGTAATGACTCCTGTTGAGGGATCTCCAGCATTGGGTACTCCAGCCGACTGGACTACTCCACACAAGTATGCTGTAAAGGCTGCCAATGGAGAGACCAAGGTATGGACCATTACATGTACATTAACAAAATAATTTAAGTCACGCAAGGGGGGACACCATTAGCGGATGGTGTTCCCCTTTTTTAAAAGGAGCTTCAACTTACTATTGATATGAACAAAAACAATTTATTAAAGCTGGCACTTACTCTTATAATGCCATTAACTCTGTGTATGGGAAGTTGGGCACAAGCTGTCATCTTTCCCCAGAAAAAGCAACCGGGTGTAGCTAAAATTACCCAGAAGTCAAACAGCTATCAGCTGGCCAACAAAGTATTGAAAGCCTCTTTCATCAACACAGGTGGCAAGCTCTACTTCAACGGCTGTTCTGAGCTGGGACTGCAGCCTAGCACAGAGTTGTTTAAGGTTCTCTTGGGAGACGGCAAAACCATTACCGCATCCGAGATGAAACTGGAAGATGTAAAGATGGTAACCCTGGCAGAGAATCCATCTGCAGCAACTGCATCTCTCCGCTATGCGGGCAAGGCTCTGGAAGCTCGTTTTACATACGAAGAACTTTCTATCGTTTGGCGCGCTGTATTGAGAAACGGCTCGCACTACCTGCGCACAGAAATGGATATCCAGGCTGCCAAAGATTTACCTATGAAGGGTATCGTGGCAATGAACTACCTGGTAGCCAAGAACAGTGCCTATACCGCTCCAGAAGTGGTGGGTAATACCCGTGGTGCCATCCTGGCAAGCAATCATATCTTTGCTGGTCTGGAAACTCCAATGGGTCTGAATTCCAGCAAGGATGAAGGCAATGCTACCCACATAGAAGGCTTATGGAGAAGAAACACCACTTTAAAAGCTGGCAAAACATGGAACATCAGTTCTGTTGTGGGCTTGGTTGCGCCTAACCAGTTGCGCCGCTCTTTCCTGGCTTACAGCGAGCGTGAAAGAGCTGTGGCTTGGAGACCTTATCCGGTCTATATCTCATGGTATGAGTTGAACATCGACCGCAACAACGCACAAGCTCCTTCTTATAAAGGCAATATGACCGTAGAACAGTGTGCCGACGTGGTAAGTCACTGGAAGACACACTTCTATGATAAATATCAGATGGCTCCAAAGGCCTTCGTATGGGATGATGGTTGGGACCAGTATGGAACCTGGACCTTCAATCCTAACTTCCCTAACGGATTCGACGAACCAGCCAACGAGGCCAAGAAGATGGGCACAGGTATCGGTGCCTGGCTGGGTCCTGTGGGCGGCTATGGTCAGTCTGGCGAATATCGCCGTGCTTACTGGCGTTCCAAGGGAGGTATGCAGCTGAGCAATGAGGATTACTACAACTTCTTCATCCGTTGCTGCACCAACATGATCGACCGTTACGACTTCCGCTTCTTCAAGTTTGATGGTATCAGTGCCCAGGCTTCAGCCATCGGTCCTGACGAAGGAACAAGAGGCGAAGAGAATGCCGAGGCCATCATCAGCATCGAGCGTGCCGTACGCCAGAAGCGTCCAGACATCTTCCTCAATACCACCGTAGGAACCTGGGCTTCTCCATTCTGGTTCCACTTCACAGATGCAGTATGGCGTCAGGAAGGTGATTACGGTGAGGCAGGTGACCAGGGCACAGACCGTGAGCGCTGGATTACCTATCGCGACCGTCTGGTTTATCAGAACTTCATACAGAGATCTCCTGTTTGTCCTATCAACACATTGATGACTCACGGATTCATCCTGAGCCGTTGGGGTGCCGTTTCCAAGAACATGGATTACGATGGAATCGTTCGTGAGATGCGCTGTGCCTTTGCCTGTGGTTCTGGTATGGTTGAGCTGTACAACGACTACAAGCTGATGGACGAAATCAAGGACAATCAGGGCAACGCCGGAGCGTTGTGGAAAGACCTGGCAGAGTGCATCAAGTGGCAGCAGGAACAGGCTGATGTATTGCCTGATGCTCACTGGGTTGGTGGCAATCCTTGGGATGGCAAGAAGGCAAATGTATATGGCTGGGCTGCATGGAACGGCAAGAAGAGTGTGCTTACCTTGCGTAACCCTTCAGCCAGTGCACAGACCTTCACCACAACCCTGAGAGAAGCCTTGGATATTCCTGCCTATGTTCGTGGAAAGATTACCTTAACTCATGCCTTTAACCAGGCAGAGTTGGATGGAATGCCAATCAATAAGGCTATCGACATTGATACTCCTTTGGTATTGAATCTTCCAGGCTCATCCGTATTTATCTATAATGGTCGTTAATGATTTGCAAAATCGAACGCTTTAATATTTCATCTGGTTTTTGCGAAGGAAATCAGTTAGATGGTTTTCCATCTCCAATTGATAAGTTGCCATTCAATAATAACCGGATTCAGAAACCAGAATGTACGGAATAACTATTTATAAATAATGAATTATAGACTAGGCTTATTGTAAGATTAGGTTTATAGGATTTAGTGTTAAATTTGGTTCATTTATTGACTTACACTATTCAAATAATGAAAACTAATCGTATGCCCTTTTGCTGCGAAGCAAGAGGGCATATCTTTTTTAATGGAATACAAGCTGCACGCCCAGAAAAGTGTAAGCAAGATTAAGCAGCACGCCCTGAAGAGCGTGTGGGGCTTACTTGCGAAACTTGAATAAGAATTTGCCAAGTAGGCAGCTTATCTATAACAAGACCATAGAAAGTGTTTGATAACAATAAAAACTCTATCTAACTCTTTACTACAATTTTTACACCTATGAGATTTGGCAATCCCAATTGTAATCAATATGAATAAGTGAGTTTTTTCAAACTCACTTATTCACTTTACGCAACGCAGAAAGCGTCTCCAATCGTACTTACCAGTTACTCTAGCTTTTGAATACTCTATACGCTTTACAATACCAATAATATAGATGTCTGGAACCAAGCCCCAATAACGAGAATCATGAGAATCTACTACATTATCACCACCGGCAAAATAATAATCATGAAGGAACGTGTGGCGAGACAGAAGTTTGTGTTTGACAAAAACTTTATTTTTCTCCCAATCAATTGTGATTTTACCCTTCAATTCCCACTCTAAAATTGTCAGATAAAGTACAGCCTCTTTGGGGGTAATCGTTATGACATCCCCTTTACGGGGAATATACAAAGGCCCGAAATTTTTAATCGTCCACTTCGGCAAATGTTCATCGTACGGCATCGCACACATTACTTCAGGAGAGATCAATGTATCTGGCATCTCACGCAAAACAGTTTGATTCTCTCTGCAGCCCAAGACACCCCTATCATTATTATTGCGATAATAACCATTGCGAATGCTCACAGAATCACCAGGCAAGCCGATGCAGCGCTTGCAATACACATAATTGATAACAAACGTAATATGATGATTAATGACTGGTTTATTAAACACAAAGACATCATTACGTCTCAAATCCCCCATACCTTTCATTCTAAAGCACTGTAATTCAACCCCTTGTTTGTCAAAATGGAAATTTCGATAGATTCTTGCACCAAAACAAAGTTTATCTGCTATTATCTTGTCACCTGGTTGCAAGGTTGGCATCATAGAATTACTAGGAACAACAAAAGTATCAAACCAGAAGATACGCACCAGCCACTTACCGACCCATAACAATATCATGAGTAAGGAGCAAATTAGCACCAGTTTAATTATGTTTAGAACTTGTTTTTGATTACAAGAAATATTTTTCATTTTACCGTTTATTAAGGAGACAATACTAAAAAGAAGACCTCTCCATCGTTCAATTTCTAATGAACGAAGGAGAGGTCACTTCTTTTATATCACTTTCAGAATTTCATTACTTCTGAGAATCCTCTGGAGCCTTGTCGATCAAGTCCATAAACTGGTCGAGCTTAGGAGTGATGATGATCTGTGTACGACGGTTACGCATCTTGCCCACCTCAGTATCATTGGTAGTTACAGGATTGTACTCACCACGACCACCAGCAGTCATACGCTTAGGACTAACACCGAAGTTGTCCTGGAGATACTGAACTACAGAAGAAGCACGGAGAGCAGAGAGGTCCCAGTTGTTGCGGATGTTCTTCATCTTGGCACTGGTAGTGCTTACAGGCACGTTATCGGTGTTACCCTCAATGAGTACATCGTAATCCTTGTAGTCCTGGATGATCTTTGCAATCTTGCTCAAAGTTTCCTTGGCACGGCTGTTTACCTCGTAGCTACCGCTCTGATAGAGCATGTTGTCAGCCAGAGAGATGTAAACCACACCCTTCATCACCTGAACGTCAACCTCCTTCATCTCCTCACGGCTGAGCGAACGGGTCAGGTTGTTGGTAAGAACCATGTTGAGCGAATCGCTCTTGCTCTTCACCTCTACCAGATGACGGATATACTGGTTGCTCTCATTAATCTGGTCAACGAGCTTCTCAATGCTGATGTTGTTCTGATTGGCATTGGTCAAACTCTTGTCCAGCGAGTTCTGCAACTTGGCATAATCCTTCTTGGTACTGCTCAACTGCTCCTGCGCAGCAGCAAGGCTAGCCTCAGCAGCAGCCAACTTCTCCTTGGTTGCCTGATAATTGGCAGTCAATTCTCTATTTTCAGATTGACAATTCTGGAGATCCTTCTTACTAGCACAGCTAGTAGCCATCAGGGCTACAGCCATCATTGCCATTACAAAAATTTTAGTCTGTTTCATATTTGCTTTCGATTTTTAAATTTTCTGTTATTGTTTTTTAATCACTATGTTATTATATAGACGGCAGTTACGCCCTCCATATAAAACGCTTTAGGCGTCTCTTTCTGGGTGCAAAGTTACTGATAAGACTCCAATAAACCTTATTTGTCTAATCCATTTATAAAATTTTAACCACTAAATCACTATTTATCACCTTTTTAACTAAAAAAAGAAAATAAATGCGTATTCTTTGCGGAGAAATCAGAATTTTGTATTACCTTTGCAGTCGGAAAGCAAAAGCATATATAATATGTAGGCTTTTGTCAAGGTAGAATTAATACATTAACAATATAAAAAGAGAAATAGTATGATTCTTTTTTTCAGAACTCCATCTAAGAGTGTGATTGCGACCGAGATTGACCACAAACCATCTCAGGACGAAATCAATGAACTTTGTTGGCTTTATGGTGACGCAACTTTAGAGGACGCCCAGCAGTTGCAGGGCTTCTATGTTGGCCCACGCCGTGAAATGATTACTCCTTGGAGTACGAATGCCGTTGAGATAACTCAGAACATGAGTCTTAACGGCATTTCGCGTATCGAGGAGTACTTCCCTGTAGATAGCGAAGACGCTGAGCACGACCCTATGCTCCAGCGTATGTACAACGGTATCGGACAGGATGTATTCACCGTGAACCACGAGCCAGAACCTATCAAGTACGTCGATGACCTCGAAAAGTACAACGAGGAAGAGGGTCTTGCCCTCAGCGAGGACGAAATGGCTTATCTCCACAAGCTGGAGAAGGAAAACGGACGTCCTCTCACCGACAGCGAAATCTTCGGTTTCGCACAGATTAACTCAGAGCACTGCCGCCACAAGATCTTCGGCGGCCAGTTTATCATCGACGGCAAGGAGATGGAGTCTTCTCTTTTCAGCATGATCAAGAAGACCACCAACGAGAACCCTAACAAGATTCTCTCTGCCTATAAGGATAACGTGGCTTTCTCTCAGGGTCCTGTTATCGAGCAGTTTGCTCCTGCCGACCAGACTACCAGCGATTTCTTCCAGGTGAAGGATATCGAGAGTGTCATCTCGCTGAAGGCTGAGACCCACAACTTCCCTACTACCGTAGAGCCTTTCAATGGTGCTGCTACCGGTACAGGTGGTGAGATCCGCGACCGTATGGGTGGTGGTGTAGGTTCATGGCCTATCGCAGGTACAGCCTGCTACATGACTGCTTATCCTCGCTTGAAGGATGACAACGGCAAGAGCGATGCTGAGCGCGACTGGGAAGACATCATGCCAGTGCGTAAGTGGCTCTATCAGACTCCAGAGCAGATTCTGATCAAGGCTTCCAACGGTGCATCAGACTTCGGTAACAAGTTTGGTCAGCCTCTCATCACCGGTTCTGTGCTTACTTTCGAGCACGAGGAGAACGGCGAGAAATATGCATACGATAAGGTAATCATGCTTGCTGGTGGTGTAGGCTACGGCAAGAAGCGTGACTATAAGAAGGGTGAGCCCCAGAAGGGCAACAAGGTTGTCGTAGTAGGTGGTGACAACTATCGCATCGGTCTTGGTGGTGGTTCTGTTTCTTCTGTAGATACAGGCCGTTACAGCAACGGTATCGAGTTGAATGCTATTCAGCGTGCCAACCCTGAGATGCAGAAGCGTGCCTACAACCTGGTTCGTGCACTCGTTGAGAACGATGAGAACCCAGTAGTCAGCATCCACGACCACGGTTCAGCCGGTCACTTGAACTGTCTCTCTGAGTTGGTAGAAGAGTGCGGTGGCGAAATCGACATATCTAAGTTGCCTATCGGCGACAAGACTTTGAGCGCCAAGGAAATCATCGCCAACGAGAGCCAGGAGCGTATGGGCTTGCTCATCGACGAGAAGTATATCAGCGAGGTTCAGAAGATTGCCGACCGTGAGCGTGCTCCAATGTACGTGGTTGGTGAGACTACTGGCGATGCTCACTTCAGCTTCAAGCAGGCTGATGGTGTGAAGCCATTCGACCTCGATGTAGCTCAGATGTTCGGTCATACTCCTAAGACTGTAATGGTAGATGAGACCGTAGAGCGTAAATATGAAGATGTAACTTATTCTGCAGATAACCTCGACGAGTACTTGCAGCGTGTTCTCCAGATGGAGGCTGTGGCTTGTAAGGACTGGTTGACCAACAAGGTGGACCGTTCGGTAACAGGTAAGATTGCCCGTCAGCAGGGACAGGGTCAGATTCAGTTGCCACTTTCTGACTGTGGTGTCGTAGCACTCGACTACCGTGGCGAGAAGGGTATCGTAACTGCAATGGGTCATGCACCTCAGGCAGGCCTTGCCGATCCTAAGGCAGGTTCTGTACTCTCTGTAGCAGAGTCATTGACCAATATCGTATGGGCTCCATTGGCAGATGGCATGGACAGCATCAGCCTCTCTGCTAACTGGATGTGGCCTTGCCGCAGTCAGAAGGGTGAGGATGCCCGTCTGTATGAGGGTGTGAAGGCATTGTCAGACTTCTGCTGCGCCATCCACGTAAACGTACCAACAGGTAAGGACTCCCTCTCATTGACCCAGCAGTATCCTAACGGCGAGAAGATCATCGCTCCTGGTACTGTTATCGTCAGTGCCGGCGGTGAGGTTTCAGATATCAAGAAGGTGGTTAGCCCAGTTCTCGTCAACGACAAGAACTCTAGCCTCTATCATATCGACTTCAGCTTCGACGAGCAGCGCCTCGGTGGTTCAGCCTTCGCACAGAGCCTGGGCAAGGTGGGCAGCGATGTTCCTACCGTCAAGAACCCAGAGTACTTCGTTGACTGCTTCAACGCCGTACAGGAGCTCATCAACCGCGGTTGGGTAATGGCTGGTCACGATATCAGTGCCGGTGGTTTGATTACAACTCTCCTCGAAATGACATTCGCCAACGTAGAGGGTGGTATGAAGATCAACCTCCACGACATCGCAGATGCCGACATCATCAAGACTCTCTTCGCCGAGAATCCAGGTGTTGTCATCCAGGTAAGCGATGCTCACAAGGATGAGTTGAAGGCATTCTTCGATGAGAACGGTATCGGTTATGCCAAGATTGGTTATCCAGCTCCTGAACTCCGCAAGATTATCATCAAGAAGGAAGGCTTCGAGCACGAGTTCGATATCGATGCATTGCGTGACGACTGGTATAAGACATCTTACCTCCTCGACCGCAAGCAGAGCATGAACGGTATGGCCAAGAAGCGTTACACCAACTATAAGAAGCAGCCTATCGAGATGAACTTCGGTTACGGCTTCAAGGGAACTCTCGCTAGCTACAGTCTCGACGCTAACCGTCGCAAGCCATCTGGCATCAAGGCAGCTATCATCCGTGAGAAGGGTACCAATGGTGAGCGTGAGATGGCATACTCTATGTATCTCGCAGGCTTCGATGTAAAGGATGTGATGATGACCGACTTGATTTCTGGTCGTGAGACTTTGGAGGATGTAAACTTCATCGTATTCTGCGGTGGTTTCTCTAACTCCGACGTTCTCGGTTCTGCCAAGGGTTGGGCTGGTGCATTCCTCTACAATCCTAAGGCTAAGGAGGCACTCGATAAGTTCTATGCCCGTGAGGACACCCTTTCACTCGGTATCTGCAACGGTTGCCAGCTGATGGTTGAGTTGAACCTCATCAATCCTGAGCACAAGCATCGTTCACACCTCTGCCACAACACATCCAAGAAGTTCGAGAGTACATTCCTCGGTTTGACAATTCCTCAGAACGACAGTGTGATGTTCGGTAGCTTGAGCGGTGATAAGCTCGGTATCTGGGTAGCTCACGGCGAGGGCCGTTTCTACTTGCCAGAGCCAGAGGATCACTACAACATCATTGCGAAGTACAACTACGCTGAGTATCCAGGTAATCCTAACGGCAGTGACTATAACGTAGCAGGTATCTGCTCTGCAGATGGTCGCCACTTGGCTATGATGCCACACTTGGAGCGTGCCATCTTCCCATGGCAGAACGCCTGGTATCCAGCTGATCGCCGCAACGACGAGGTAACTCCTTGGATTGAGGCATTTGTCAATGCACGTCAGTGGATTGAAGAAAGAGTAAAGTAATAGTTAAAAGTTAATAGTTTATAATTGAAAGCAAGATTGCTGTAAACTATAAACTATAAATTATAAACTATAATGAAGTACAGTTCATTATTTAAGACATTCATGAAGATTGGCATAGTCACCTTTGGTGGTGGCTATGCCATGATTCCTATTATAGAATCCGAAGTCGTTGACAAGCATCATTGGATGACGAAGGAGGAATTCTTGGATGCCATCGCTACCACCCAGGTTTGTCCGGGAGCCTTGGCCATCAACATGAGTTCCCTGCTCGGATATAAGTTGGCAAAGATACCGGGAGCCATCGTCTGCACCCTCGGCGCTTCGTTGCCATCATTCCTTATTATCCTGGCGATAGCCATGTTTTTCCATCAGTTTGAAGACAACAAGGTGGTGGCTGCCATGTTTGCAGGCATCCGTCCTGCCGTCGTGGCATTGATTGCCGTACCAACATTCTCTCTAGCCAAGAGTGCCAGGATTTCGCTCGTCAACTGCTGGATTCCTATTCTCTCCGCCCTCCTGATATGGCTGGTAGGTGTCAACCCCATCTGGGTGATTATTGCCGCTGGCGTGGGAGGCTACATCTATGGACAATTCATTCAACCAACGGAGTAAGACTAGTTAAAAGTTTATAGTTAATAGTTTATAGGGGCTACGCCTAATATATAGGAATGCCCTATCAACTTTACACATTATTATATATATGATATTCCTTCAGCTTTTCATCGTATTTCTTCAGATAGGCATTTTCGGATTCGGAGGTGGCTATTCCATGATATCCCTGATTCAGGGACAGGTGGTAACGCAGTATCATTGGATGACGATGAAAGAGTTCACTGATGTCGTTGCCATCTCGCAGATGACACCAGGACCTATCGGCATCAACGCTGCTACCTATTGCGGCTATACTGCTGTGCACAATGCAGGCATGGGCGGCATGATGGCCATACTCGGAAGTGCCGTGGCAACCTTTGCCCTGGTTCTCCCCTCTTTGATTTTGATGATTCTTATCAGCAGAATGCTGTACAAGTATATGAAAACCTCAGCCGTTCAGAGCATCTTCATCGGTCTCCGTCCTGCCATCGTCGGCTTGGTGGGAGCCGCAGCCCTGCTCCTGATGAATGGCGAGAACTTCTCTACGCCAGCCAATCCCTGGCATTTCTATATCTCCATCGCCCTCTTCTTTGCCACCTTTATCGGCGTGAAGGTGATGAAGATCAATCCCATCCGCATGATACTCTATGCGGCATTTGCGGGATTGGTGCTATTATATTAAAGCTTTTTCATTTTAATCCTTGCTATTTATGAGAAAGGTATATTTTGCCATAGCCCTTGGCTTCTGCAGCCAGGGCATTCAGGCTCAGCAAACCTCCTACCAATGGAAGGTGGAGGCAGAAGCAGGCGTCAGTTGCAGCGTGCTCGATACGGATGTATCGGGCCTGTCCACCACTACCTATAAGGTGAGACCGGGAGTGGCGGCTGGTATCGGGGCGGAATATCTGGCAGTTGACAACCTGGCTGTGGGAACCGGCATCCGATTCGTACAGCGCGACTACCTGTACCAGAATCTGGGCGGTGACTCCTGGAACACCCGATACAACAACAATTTCATCAGCATCCCACTCAACGTGGGATATTATCTGATTCATAATCCCTACCACGAAAAGGGATTGTGGATCAAGCCACAGGTGGGCGTATATTACGAGTACTTCACCTCCATGCACACCAAGGGCATCTATCCGATGAACATCATGCAAGGATACAAGGGCGACGGAACCTACATCAAGTATAACACCACCTACGATTTCAAGAAGAACGAGAACCATCTGCGCCGCAGCCTCTTTGGAGGAGAAGCCGGCATCAAAGTGGGGTATTCCTTCGGAAAGATAGACGGTTCCATCGGGTATAACTTTCAATACGGTTTCTCGCATATCTACGAGGAGAAAGCCCGTACCAGCAAGACTGCCCGCCGCAACTCCAGCGTCATCACCGCAGGCATTGCCTACAAACTGTTCTAGCCCCATACGCCCTGAACCAACGGTCACCGGCCGAAGGGAAAGGTAAAGGGCAGAAGCCCCTAGCCCAGGGCAACACCCTGGGTATAATAGCAGACAGCAATACGCCCTGAAAGGGCAAAAGCTTTTAAAACATATAATTTATGAGAACCCCTATATATATAAAAGGTGGAATGCGATGCCTCTTCGCCTTCCTCCTGGCGACAACCACTACCGGGATGTCGCTTACCAGTTGTGTGGCAGACAATGATGCCAACGAGAAATCGATTTCCGATTATTCCGATACCGATGTCAAGTCGTATGGCGACCTGTTCCAGGTTTTCTGGAGCGTGATGAACCAGCGCTACTGCACCCTCAATGAGCAGTCTGCCGTATCTTCACAGACCTGGGACCAGGTGTACAAGGAATACAAACCCAAGTTTGATGCCCTGAAGACCTTCCAGCATACCCCAGCTTTCACCCAGCAGGAAATTCAGGAAGACAACGCCAAGGCGAAGCAGTATTTCCAGGAAATCATCGACAAGATCATCGACCAGCATTTCTATGTCAAGATTACCCTACCCGTCTCCCACTCTTCTACGGAAACGGTGAGGTTCAACAGCACGCTCCGCAACAAGACCGAGTATTTCCCACTGAATGCTCACTGGAACCATACCCGCGACCAGCTCAACCTGGATGGTACAGCCTTCGGCGAGATTACCTCGGATGGTTTCTGCATCATGGGCGGTTACCTGAAGGAGCAGCCGGGCACCTATTACCTCGGCTTCAACAAGTTTGCCCTCTACGAAAACTGTTTCCACGAATATCAGAAGACCTATCTCCCTGGCAATGCCGCCAGCACCTATCATCTGGATGCTTCCACGATATCAGCCAAGGCGAAAGCACTGATTACTGATGCCGGAAAGCGAGAGAAGGCTGAGCAGCAGGCAGCGCAGTTGCTTGCCGATATGGATAGCTATCTGGCTTCGGATGATGCAGCCAAAGCCTGCGAGAAGATGACAGCTTACAGCAACCAGGGAGATTATTCCGGTCTCTATGCTCTCGCCAGCGAGGCTTACGAGAAGTCGCCGAATCTCCTCAAGCTGTTGCCTGTTACTGCTGATGCAAGCGGCATGGGCGAGCAGATCCGCCAGAAGCTGCAGGGCGATGCCCGTTACCAGCAGATGCTTTCAGCCTCCGGTTTTGCCAGCTGGTATTGCCAGGCTCTTGCCGATTACCTCTGGCACGAGCGGGAACTCTACGCTTACTGGAGCGACCTGAAGTTTACCTACAATCATCTCTGCGTAGAAGGTTACCGCCGCCTGTTCCTGGAGCCGCTGGCTAAGGGCGAGATCCAGAAACTGATTCTCGACTTCCGTGGCAATGGAGGCGGCAGCGTGATAGATACCCGTCTGCTTACCGACTATCTCATCACCCAATCTGCCGTCTATGCCTACGTGCGCAAGAAAGAGGACAACAATCCATACAGCTATACCCCTTGGATTCCGCAGAAGATTACGGTAACGTCGAAGAGTCTGGGCAGAAACATCCCTACCGCCATCCTGCTCGACAACTACAGTGCCAGCATGTCGGAGGTGACAACCCTCATCCTGAAAAGTCAGGGCGATCACGTGAAGACGATAGGCAGAAACAGTTACGGAGCGCAGGCGATGCTCACTTCCGACAACGAAGCCAGCAATGGAGGATGGATAGGAAATGTAACGAGCTACCTCTACTTCTATATGCCGTTCTCGCTTACCAAGGATGCACAGGGCAACCTGCTGGAAAGTGTGGGAATCACCCCCGATTATCAGCTCGACGAGATGACCCAAGAGGAAAAGGAGAAGCTCTACCAGAACAATCCATCCGCTGTGGATAGAGGTCTGAAGAAGGCAATGGAGGTTCTGAAATAAGCGAGGGTGTGCAATTTACACCTTCGCTTTTATTTTCTATATATCAGCCACTTATACCATATTCACGAATTTTGTGCTCCCACACACTTTGCACAGTAATGCAAACGTTTGCATTTCATTTTCCTTGATTTCCATCACTTTTTTGTAGCTCCTTTGAGAAAATCTTCCTACATTTGCAACCGAAAAGGAAACCCGGTGACATTCATCTTGTCACAAGGGTAAGCCTGTGATTATAAGTAAATGACAATAACAAAATAGGACAACTAACAGTATCCTTAAGAAAGAAAACAACAGAGTAAAAATATGATGATGAAGCAGAGTTTGTTCAAACGAACACCGATGTTGCTGCTGCTGATTCTCTCAACAGTAGTAACCCGAGCGCAAGAGGTAGCACTGAAGACCAACCTGCTTGGTTTGGCAACCACCTCGCTCAATGCTGGTCTAGAAATAGGCACGGGCAGGAAGAGCACTTTTCAGCTTTTCGGTGCCCTGAATCCCTGGAAGTTCTCTGGCGACAAGAAATTGCGCTACTGGAACGTAATGCCAGAATACCGCTGGTACACCTGCCAGAAATTTGGAGGCCACTTCTTCGGCATCCATGCCCTTGGAGGTGAATACAACATCAAAAATGTGGACCTGCCTTTCGGCATCTTGCCAAAGACTGAGAAAGGAAGACATTACGAAGGCTGGTATGTCGGCGGTGGTCTCACCTACGGATACCAATGGCTGCTGTCGGAGCATCTCAATCTCGAAGGATCCATCGGATTAGGATACATCTACAGCCCATACAAGCTCTACGGAAGATGTGACAAATGTCTTGACAAGGACCACCGCAACTATGTAGGTCCAACTAAAGCCGCCCTCTCCCTGATATACGCATTCTAGGAACAATATCACCGAGATAGCGAAAACCAAAATCAAACCCTCTTTTACAAGATGAAGAATATGAAGAAAATGAAGCTTTATGCGGTCATTTCGCCCCTTTGCATTCTGTTTGCACAGAGCGCATTGACTGTCCAAGCCCAGAAGATAGATGATTCGCAGCTACGGTTGGCTGGAGGCAAGATTCTGATAGACAGCGTCTTGACACAGAAGAAGAGCGACAGTCTCAAGGTTGCTTTCCGCCTCCATCTCGATAGTCTGCAGCTCAAATCAGAGCAACAGCTGGTTTTCACTCCGCTTATTGCCGGAGAAGATACCATCGCCCTGAATCCCATTATCATCAATGGCAAAAACCAGAACATCAGATACCTGCGCAAAAGCAGCAGACTGAAAAACAGCCAGGCAGTGGTAGTGAGACGCAGGAATGATACCGAGCAACAGGTGCTCTTCTCACAGACCCTTCCCTACCAAAAGTGGATGAAGGCTTTCAACCTCTCCATGACGGAAGACCTCTGCGGATGCGGCAACCTGATGGATCAGGATACCACCCAGATGGCGGTCATCAACCCAATACCCAAGATTGGTCGCGACCATTACGTGAAGCCAAAGGCTGAAGCCATCAAAGTGAGAGCCGAAAAGGGTGAAGCTTACCTGAGCTTCAAGCTCAACAAGAGCGATATCCTCGCCGACTTCCGTGAGAATGCAACTGAGCTGAGAAAGATTACATCCACCATCGACCTCGTAAAGAACGACAAGGATGTGAGCATCACCAATATCGATATTCATGGCTATGCGTCGCCAGACGGTCCTTACGCCAACAACGTGCGACTCGCCAACAACCGTGCGGCAGCCCTGCGCAATTATGTATGCAATCTCTACACTATCGATAAAAAGCTCTTCACCTATCACGCCACCCCGGAAGACTGGGAGGGATTCAAGAAGAAGGTGGAAGCAAGCAACTTAGCCGATAAGTCTGCCATCCTTGCCGTTGCCAACTCATCATTGGCACCCGATGCAAAGGACCAGAAAATCAAGAAGCTTTATCCGGCTAGCTATCGCTACATCATGAGTGAGATTTATCCTCGTTTGCGCCACAGCGACTATACGGTAACCTATACCGTTCGTCCTTTCGACATTGAGGAGGCAAAGGTAATCCTGAAGACCAAGCCTCAGCAGTTGTCATTACAGGAGATGTATCTGGTGGCACAGACCTATGAGCCTGGTTCTCCAGAGTTCAACGAGGTATTTGATATTGCCGTCCGTCTCTTCCCTGATGATGAGACAGCCAATCTCAATGCCGCCTGCACAGATTTGCAGAAGGGCGACCTCGTAACTGCCGAAAAGCATCTTGCCAAGGCAGGAAACTCGAAGGAAGCTGAACGCATCAGAAAGATTTACGGGGAAATGAAGGCGGAACAATAAAAGATATAACTAACAATAAAATCACATAGATTATGAGAATTAAACATTTCTTTGGATTGGCAGTTTTGGCTGCTATGACTGCTAGTTGCTCTAGCAACAACGAGTTAGTAAATGGGGGTAATGGCTCTGGTGAGAATGAATCAGGTGCAAGCTATGCATCTTTCTCTATCAACTTGCCTACAACAAGCGGAACACGTGCAGATGGCGGCCCTACATTCGAGGATGGTAATACCGATGAGTACAAGGTAAATGATGCAACCTTACTCATCTTTAAGAAGGGGTCAACAGAGAAAGAAGGTGATTATACTTTCGTTGAGAGTGCAGAGTTGGGTTCAATGGCACCATGGAAAGATCCAAATGAGACAGGTGTAACCACTCATGCTAAAATTACAGCCAAGTTGGAAAGCGTAAATAAAAACGATAAAAACTTCGCATTGGTGCTCTTGAACAACGGTACTGGTACTAATGCCAAGGTTGATATGCCTTCAGTGGGTGAAAAGTTCTCTGTTTGGAACGCAACAGCTACGGATAAATTTGCAAAACCCGAGAATGGCTTCTATATGGCAAATGCTCCTCTGTTCAAGGATAATAATGTTACAACTTTAGTTCCTATTGAGAGTACTAAGATTTACCCTACAGAGGAAGAGGCTGCTAAGAATGCAGCAACAGATATCTATGTAGAGCGTGGTCTTGCTAAGGTTACCTTAGGTACTGGTACAACAACAGAAAAGACGGTTAATAGTAGCACATATCAGGATGATAAGGTTACTATCTCTAACTGGGTTTTGGATGTTACCAACCAGAAGGCCTACCCTATCCATAATGTTGATGGATTGACCACAGACTACCCTGAAATTTGGAAGAACGATGCAACAGCAACAACCGCTCCATCTACTCAGCGTTTCGTAGATAATAGTAAAGCAACAGCTAAACGTGTATATTGGGGTAAAGACCCTAACTACGACAAGAATGATTTACGCAACACTGATGAGGCTGGCAAGACTGCTCGTGAAGCAGAGTTCAACTATGTTGCAAATAAAGACGTAACAGAAGACCCAGCTAAACCATTGTACTGTCTTGAGAATACATTCAATCTTGACAATATGATGCAGGGGCAGACTACTCGCATTGTTTTCAAAGCTACATATAAGCCAGCAAGTTTACCTAAAGGAGAAAAAACATTCTACAAGATTGGTAAGAACACTGCTATTTGGAGTAAAGACAATCTTGAGACAGAAATCAAAACAGCAGTTGCTAGTGTTTTCCCTGGCGTAAAAACCGACAATATCTCTGTCAAATTGGATGCTGAAAAAAATAATATCACAGCAGCAGGTACTCATTATATAAAAGCAGATAATATCACCGTTAAAACCAGCGAAACAGAAATAGCGACAATTACACCTGAAAACATCACCGCCATTAATACCCAGTTGGGTCTCAAAGAGACTGATAAGGTCGGTATTAGCACATACGCAGGTGGTGAGTCTTACTACGTTGCCCGTATCAAGCACTTCGGTGATGAATTGACTCCATGGTCATCAGGCGGCTACGGCTCTGATAATCTGCCATTCTTGGGTCGTTATGGTATGCTCCGTAACAACTGGTATGAGTTGACTGTAAGTAGCGTTAGCGGTCCTGGTTACCCTAGCGTTCCAGAGGTTAAGCCTAACACTCCAGATGATGAAGACGACAAGTACATCTCCGTCAGCGTGAAGATCCTCAAATGGGCTAAGCGTACACAGGATGTTAAGTTGTAATCGAGTATAACAACGAAAGGCGGAGCTTAAGCTCCCGCCTTCGTTAAAACATACGAGTTGTGTTTTCAGCTTCACCGTAGTGGAAGCTAGAAACACAACCTGATATTCTGAAACATTATATTGATAATAACCAAAAAGCATCATGGCAAACAATAAGTTACATAGTTGGATCAAGAATATACGCATGGAATGGGGATTCGACAGCATGGCAGCTATCAGCCGTACCGCCGCTTTCGGAACCATCGTCGCTCTCGGCAGCATGCTCAGCAGTTGCCACGACTTGATGCACGACGACCTCCCTCCTTGCGATATGGGAGTCGACTTGCAGTTCAAGTACGACTACAACGTCCAGCGCGCTGATATGTTCAACGATCATGTAGGCGGCGTCTGCGTGTTCATCTTCGATGAGCAGGGCAACCTAGTGGCTCGCCAGGATGCAGCCAACGAGGGAAAGACTCAGCCCCTCAAAGACCCTAACTATGCCATGCGCATAGACTTGCAACCTGGCAAATACCGCTTCGCTACCTTCGCCTTCCAGAAGAAATACGAAGAGGCGCTGTCACAGGCTGGTGCCAAATTCCACATTGAAGCTCCAGCAGCAGGAGAAAACATCGAAAAACTCCGTGCCCGACTCGACAGAAATGCCGGAAAGGTAGAAAACCAGGCTCTTCCGCTCGATACCCTCTGGCAGGGATTGAGCAACGAAACCGTAGAGGTGAAGGATCTTCAGATTACCCACCATACCATCAGTCTCATCAGAGACACCAAGCAGCTCACCATCAGTCTGCATCAGCTGGACGCCCCAGCCGACATCCACGCCGATGACTTCAGTTATCAGATAACTGATGCCAATGGCTACATCAATTACGACAATTCTCTCCTCCCAGACGAGGAGTTGACATACACCCCATACAAGACCTGGACCACCGAGTTCACCACTCCGGAGGGTACCGTACAGGAGCGTACCGCTCACGCCGCCCTGATGTTCTCCCGCCTCGTGTTGCATCCAGTAACCGAGAACAACAAGAATGCGATACTGAGCATCTGGAACAAGAAGACAGGCGAAGAAGTGGTCCGCATCAATCTAGCCGATTTTCTGGCACAGGGCCGTGGAGCATTCGAAGCATTGAATTATTCGGCACAGGAGTTCCTGGACAGAGAATACGACTACAAGCTGGACTTTTTCCTGAAAGGCGACAAGTGGCAATACGTTAAGTTGGGCATCTCCATCCTCGATTGGAGCAAGCGCATACAGCGAGCCGACTTATAATCTGATTCCACTTTGTCGAAATTAAACTATTGATATTAGTAAAGTAAAAGACAAAGTTATCATGAGAAGATTTCATATCTATATAGGTTTCATAGTTTGGTTGTTGACTAGTTTATTTGCAGTTAGTTGTACCGACGAGTTGGAGGGTAACGGATATACCCCCAACTCGTCAAGCAACCTGCAAGTCCTCGTGCCATTGGTACACAGCAACGGCACTCGTGCAGGAGAATCAGACCCGGCAGAAAACTTAACTTATAATGCCACAGAAGAAGAGTGCCGCATCAACAGCCTCCGACTTTTCGCTTTCCCTATAGACGGCAAAGGCACATTGCTCAATGAGTATCTCGGTGCTCCCGGTACCTCGTTCTATGAGCCTGGCAATTTTGAAGGAGGTGTGGATGTAGCCACATATACGCTGCGAATCGACCCCGGCACTTACCGCATCTATGTTGTGGCCAACATGGAGGATGTATTGAAGGCTCAGGAGACCATCGACACAGAGGACAAACTCAAAAAGGTAGTACTGAATTACCTCCCCGAAGGTAAGCCCGGCATGCCTGCCTGTGGCAATATCCCTATGATTTATGAACCCTTAAAGGATACCAACATCACTGGTGATAGCAAGACCACCGACATTGTTGCCAACTTGAAGTTCACCTGTGTCAAGGTAAAACTCAACCTGCTCTTCGACCCTGCTGACTCTGAGATGCAGGAGGCTCTGAAGACCAACGGTCTGAAGATAAATGATATTACAGCAAATAATCTCTCTCAATCTACCAGCTTGGTATGGGGAGGAAAGTTCTACGCTTCTGACAAAGAGGACGTAAGCGGAATTATCGGTCCCAAAATAATGTATAAGCAATCTTCTGAAGCCAGCGCCGCAGGATCATTCTTCTCTAATTGGACACGCGACGACACCAACAAGAACAAGAGCAATGCGGATGTAATCACTGCTGTGGGTACTGCCGCAGCGACTCCCTCAAACATAAAGGACAAATGGCTCTTCCAGGGTACATACTATCTGCCTGAGCGCTATATCAAAACCAACGACCAGCAGTCGTTCCTCACACTGAGCAGCAAGATTGGCGCCAATGACAACAGCTACAACATCCCATTGGGCCACACCGACAATCCAGAGGCAGGGTCATGCCGCACATTCCCTCGTGGCACCTATTATGAGATTATCGGCAAGATCAAGAGTCTGGGAAACATGACTCTCAACTGTAATGTGAGCGTAGAGGACTGGACTCCTGTAACGATAGATGCAGACTTCAGCCATACCACACTGTGGGTAAACAAGACAAGCGCTCAAATAACCTCCATAGAGGAAGACTCTATTTCCTACAAGTCAAATTGGGTGAATGTGGAGTTTGGTTGCGATGCGATTGTTGATGGTAAGCCCCTCGTCGTTGTAGATAAAAGAGATGAGGTCAATCATATTATCACCTTTAGGATTAATCCCGAGATTCCCATGAGTGCTTATGGAGATGGGGAAGGTAAATTTCCTCCGAAAGGAAAGACCAAGATATGGCTGAAGGCTAACAACCTGAAGAAGTATCTGGATGTAGACTACAATGTAGAACCTCTGTTTGAGGTTGATCCATTGGAGGTAATCATCTATTATGAGGCAAAAGCAGAAACCAACACAAAGGTATTCACTTGGGTTACAAACTTGGGAGGTATCGTGCTTCCGGACAATCTGACTTCCATCATTGGTAGCTCAACTATCAAAATATCGAAGCCATCCGATGAAAACGCTCCCAAGGGAACATTCCAGGTGGAGGCTACAACCGACCCTGGAACAACTACAGTGCATACATTCCGAGTACACTCGAAAGACTTGTATAATAGAAACAATAAGTACAGAGACATTAAGGTGACAGTAAGACCTCCGGTTGACGATTACCGTATCTATTTCCGTGCCATTAATGACAGGTCGTCAAATAATGGCAAGTTTGGTACTGACCAATTCCAAGGTATTTTGGATGAATACTATGGAACAGGTGATAACAATAACAACTGGAACGATTCTTGGAGTTGGGGCAATGGGATACAAACAAATAAACATAATGTATATATTTATTCTCAAAAGGGTGAAACGACAGGAACAGCAATACCTAAAGAAAATGTGTGGTATTTTAATAATAGATATAATCAGCCAAGCGGTATGACTGGGGACACGAATAATCCAGGATGGTACTACAAGGACATGGATTTTAATGCTAAAGGATATAGATGGGATAAAGGCGACGGTCAAGAAACTACACCGATCAAGCCTGGCGAGACATTGATGATATTCTACAGCTACAACAACGATGGTGCGGACCTTCACCGCTGCCCTCATCACATGGCGCCTGGTATCCCCCTTTTTAACTATGAGGATAGAGAAGGATGGATACTTTACGACCCGACAACAGACCCTTATTATCGTATTTTCGATGAGAAGCCGATAGTTAAGGATATCAATTATGTTGTCTATACCAAGAATAAAGTATTAGGCTGGGCGTTTAAGTTCGGTGTCGCAACAGACAATCCGACATCCTCTGGAACTAATGACCAATATAAACATTGGGACAACACTTGGGATGGTCACAGCGCCAAGAGTTTTAAAAGCGAACAAGTAGGAGGCTGGTGGAAGACAACGATAAGCTTGAAAGCGGTTGACGGCTATCATGAGAAGGGTATAGTCCTTCAGTTTGAAAAGGATGTCTATGATGAGAAATATACCCTTTTCGGAGGTAGAAGTTATGAGAAGCATAACGATACAGGATATTATGACAATAATAGCTGGCATCCAGGTAAACCATCAGGTGTATAAACAAGTAAAGTAAGTAAGGAAATGAAAAAGATAATATCTCTTTTAGTGGCACTGCTGACATTGGCAGCATGTAGCGACACTTTGAACGAAGGTTCCAACCCAAGCAACAAGAATGGGGTGGAAGATGGGGGCATCACGCTCACCATCAACCTTCCCGACTTTACAAAAGAAGAGCTGACAAGAGCTGGCGAGAAGGGATTGACAAGTCTGAACGCCGTGGCTTACGATAATGACAAGAACTTCCTTTTCAACCAAAAAATCACAAGCTGGGATGTTGTTTCTAATGGTTATAAAGTGAAAGTGCCAGTCAGGAACAAGGCTACAATGATTCATCTGGTTGCCAATGCCGGCGATTTGTCAGATACTCAATGTAAGAGTGGTTTGGACAAGGCTGCCATTTCGGGAACAATCAACACAGAGAATCCTGTCTGCTGGGGAAAGATCAGCGTGTCAGGCTTGATGAAGGAAAATCCGGAAATCAGTCTGCTGCGCCAGTTTGCCAAGGTAAACGTCAAGTATGAGAAGACTACATCCAGTGATTTCAATGACGACAAGACGTTTGAGCTGGAGAGTTTCCAGTTGTATGATGCGGCTGACAAGGGAACCATAGCTCCCAAGGATTTTGACTATAATGCAGCAGCAGTCAATGTGCCAGATGATGCAGGCAAAGCTAATAGCGGATGGCAGACAGGCGAAACACCTTTCTATGAGACTGCCGCCGGTCAAGCCTATCTCATCGTGAAGGGTAAATATAATAGTGTGGAGTATTACTATAAAGTATCCTTCCTTACCGACAACGACATGACAAAACCGATGGCACTGCTGCGCAACCATGCTTATACGGTGACTATCAAGCACGTCAATACCTACGGATGGCCCACAGTGGATGGGGCTATTGCAGACCCATATCCCGAGAACCGAATGAAGGTGGACGTGAAAGATGATAATCCTTTGGTTAACGATATGATAGCCTGCAAGGACTACCATCTGGGAGTAAGCGACCAAGTAAGCGGCGCATGGGATGATGAGAATATTATCGCCACTGTCGTTACAACTATCCAAAACGGCGAGACGCCGACTTGCTCTACGTCCGATGGCTGGATAAAAGAAGATGTTACGACGATCACGAAGATTGGCACTGTGCCAGATACTGACGGTTCAAACTCTACTACAGGTACGAAATATAAGATTTCGATTGCGGTAGAAAAAAATGAATACTCTGAGGTACCACGCACAGGAAAGGTAATCGTGAAGTCGGGCGACTTGACCCGCACCATAACCGTGACCCAGAAAGGTAAGGACTTCAAGCGTTCTGGCAGAATCGTAAAGCTTGTGACATCAAGCAATGTGGGCACATCGGAAGAATATGAGAACTATTTCAACAAATTCCTGCCAGGTACTAAAGGTATCAGCCCGAAGGATATGCAGAACGATATTGTCAGAAACGATGGTCTGCACTTCGGGGTGGGAACTAACGAGTTCAGTTATTTGATTCCAAAGAAAACGGGTGATGATGTGACTTATGGCGCAAACAGCAACTTGTTTAAGGTAACGGATAATGGAGACGGCAACTGGAAAGTGACGCTGAACAGCGGTGCTGACAACTATGACATCTGGATCGGCGACTTCACCATCACCTATCAGGAGAATGGACACGACATTGCTATCACGTATCCCGTTTATCATTGTGGACTCTTCCACAAGATAGATGCCACCGACAACCAACAACCGCCTGTTGATCAATCTCATGTCAGCGGCCGTTTCTACTACGGTGTAGTGAAGGTGAAAGGAAATAGTAAAACATACGTCATGCTCGACCGCAACCTCGGAGCCTCCAGCGACAGATGCTATGCTCCGGGCACCAAGGCGTTGGAAGCTAACAAGGGTGCTATTGGCGGATACTTCCATATTGCTAAAGCGAAACAGGATCAGGCAAATGCAGGTAATCTTATCGGCAATCTGCCTCAAGGTTTCACTATTCCCGAGAATAGTGTGTTCCAAGACATCATAGACGGCGGTAATCTGAAAGAGGAGACCCGCTACACCTTGTCGGGCGAGGCGTACAACAGTGTTGAGATAACAACAGACAATTCGGAGCTGCCCGTAATCTATTTGCCAGCCACAGGATATGTGGAGGGTGAGGCTTTCAGAAATGTCACCCATGTCAGCCTATGGACCCGCACGCTACTCTCAGGAAATCAGGGTTTCGACACCACCAGTCCTGAGTATGGCTTCTGGTATCGCTATTTAGATGTGTATGGTAAGATTTGCACCATGTCGAATCTCCGCTTCGTCAGCGGTAATGCAGGTAAAAACACCGGGACTTACAGGGCCATGCCAATCCGCCTGGTACATGTTCTGTAATAAACATAAGATAAGTGATAAATACAATAACATCTTTTACTTATAATAAAGTTCAAAAACAGCTGTTTTAAAAAGAAGGGTTGGGTTTTCGTGAGAAAGTCCAGCCCTTCTTTTTGTCAGGATACTCCTGACAAGGAGTCAAGACGTCACTGAGAGGTCATCATGATAGTACTGACGGATGGTAAAGACGCTTCCAGCACTTATTGCCTCACTACGGCATTATATTGCCCTTTACCAGGGCAATATCTTGCCATTGCCAGGCACAAAACGATACGTCGGGAGAGAGAAAATCCCCACTCTCTTTTTTACTCTTCACTCTTCACCGAATCGCCTGAAACCCCGATAAACACTGGGGTTCCGAGAGGTGAAGAGTGGCGCACCACTCTTCACCACTCTTCACCCACTCTTCACCTTTTGCCGGTGATCCATTTTATCTTTTCGTTTTGCCAAACAAATCAGAATGAGTACCTGTAGTTAACATCAACAGCGTCAATTCCGTATCATTCTGTTCCCATATCAAAAGCCAATCTGATTCAATATGAGCTTCCCATTCACCTTCATGATTACCATGAAGTATATGTGGTTTGTATTCTGAAGGTAAAGTACCATTTTCTACCAATAAGTAAATCGCTTTCTGTAATTTCTCTATCGGATAGCCACGCTTGCGACAAAGTTTCAACGCTTTGTCGAATCTTTTAGTTGTTCCTAATTTATACATCACTTACCAAGAATAGTGTCAAACATTTCATCAACAGAGTTCCATTGTGTAACTCTACCTTTAGCAACATCCTCTTCAGCAAGTTCCAATTCCGTTTTCTTAGGTTTCAAAACCGAAATAGAACTTACTCCATGGAGCATTTGAATGGCACTTTTAAGTTTATTGACCAAAGATGGGTCTGATATTGAAACCACTAACTGTGGTTCTTTTAATCCTATCGCTCTTGATTTCATAATCTTCTCCTTTAAAACGTTTAACATAATTAAGATACAAAAATACATTATTCCCCTCACACCGCCAAACTTCTTGCATTATTTTAACGTTAAAGGTCTTGATTTAACCCAAGTTTGGCACTTTAACCTGCTTTATTCATCATCACAAATTTTTCCGGGTGAAGGGTGGTGAAGAGTGGTGAAGAGTCGAGCGCACTCTTCACCCTATCAAAACAACTCATACACAACGACTTACACCACTTCAGTGAAGAGTGAAGAGTATTTTTGAAACTGGCGGATTATCGCTACAAGTTGCAGCGGATTGCAAATCCGCCGGGACGCCTAACGGAAGAAAGGAAGATTTAAAATAAATATCCGCCCACCAGCTGATTTCCACTTGCACAACAGGTGTTGGGCGAGCGCATATCAGCTGCTATGCAAGCGCACAACAGCTGTTGTGCGGCTGGAGAGATAGGCATTTCCGGCTTATACTATTAGTCCTTCTGGCAACAAGTAAAGGTTACTCCGAAGACTATTTACGTTAAAGCGATGCAGCAACGATAATACTTACAAGGCACAGCGATAGTACTTACAAGGCACAGCGATAGTACAGTTATCTATCGCCTGGCTTATGGGGAGAACTTGTATCTGATAATTTTATGATTTCAATTGATGCAATTGCTCATGGGTTAAGCCTGTCAGTTCCATGATAGAGTCATCATCCATACCCTTTAATAGCATTTTCTTCGCTATATCAAGACTTTTGTGATAACTACCTCTTGCTTCACCTTTGGCAAAACCCTTAGCTTCACCTTCATCAATACCATTCATGTAATAGCTCATTAAGACACCATAGTAATCATCGGCGGCCTTTAAGCTTTCATCATATTTCTCTTGCTCTTCCTGACTCAGGCAGCGGGAATCTGCCAGTTCAGCAAGACGCTTGAAAATCTTCTTCTGTGCCGTAAACGGCATTCTCTCTAATGCTTCCATATGCTTTAATACATAAATCCATTTGTCAAAATCACTTTCACATTCTTCAGCCTTCTTGTCAAAGAAAGGAAGAGACAAGTAGATGAAGTGAAGATTGTCGGAAAAGACATCTTGACTTCCTTTTTCATACAAGGCTACATCGGTTCTGAATTTCGACACTGCATTGTCCTTTGGCATGAAATTCATGAGGCAGACGACATAGACGGGCATTAACTGATAGAGAGCAGGTTTCTGCTCGATTGTCTTTTTCCGCTGCCCGACAATAGCCTTGCTGGCATAATAGATGGAGCGATTGACAAAAAACGGCACCCATCTGTTCTGCATCTCGACAATGAAATGATTTCCATCATCGGTTTCACAATAAATATCAAAGATGCAGCCACGCAAATCTTTTGAATCTGCCAGTTGCTCTTTATCCTTGAAGGTGACATCCCTGATATGCATTTCGTCAACCAACAGGTCGTTCAAGAAACTAATCAGCAAATCCTTGCTGAATTCTTGTCCGAAGAGGCGTTTGAATCCCCAATCGGTGAAGGGGTTAATATATTTACCCATGGCAAAATATTGAGATAATTGATATCTGATGGCAAATTTACGATTTTTCTCTGAAAACTCCAAGAAAAAAATGCAAAAATTTGAAAAACCATCGAATTTACCTCTATTGAATAATAAAACTATCAACCACTTATGATTTGCAATCCGTCGTATAAAAAGGTTCAACTTATCAAACCTGGGGATTTGCAATCCCCCCTGTCGGAAACTATTTACATCTTTTTAATTGCCAAAAACTTGCACAATCCAAAAAAATGCCGTATCTTTGCGGATAAAGAAAGGAATAGGAGAAATGATTATGGCAAACAATGAATACAGAAAGCTGCCGGTAGGCATACAATCTTTCAATGTTATCAGAGAGGAAGGATACCTCTATGTTGATAAAACTGACATGATTTGGAAATTGACGAACCAAGGTTTTAAGTATAATTACTTGAGCCGTCCTCGCCGATTCGGAAAATCTGTGCTTGTTGATACGCTCCAGGCTTACTTCGAAGGAAGAAAAGATCTCTTCGAAGGACTGAAAATCATGGAGCTGGAAAAAGATTGGAAACAGTACCCGGTAATTCGACTTGATATGAGCCGAGGGGGAGCAACCGCAGATGAAGTTAAGGCATATCTGGATCAAACGTTTGATGTTTATGAGCAATTATATGGCATCCATATTAAACCAACAGATTCACTGGGAAACCGCTTCGACCTCATCATCAAAACCGCCTATAAGCAAACAGGGCTCAAAGTCGCCATTCTCATCGATGAATACGACTCTCCTCTCCAGCACTCCTGGAAAACTCCCGAGCATGAGGGTTGCACAGACGTATATAGAAGCGTTTTTGCCATTCTGAAGGCTGATGATGCCTACCAGCGTTTCGTCTTCATCACGGGCATTACCAAGTTTACGCAGATTTCTCTCTTCTCGGTTCTCAACAACCTGACCAATATCAGTTTCCTTCCAGAATATGCTGCCATCTGCGGCATCACAGAAGAAGAAATCGGACAGAACTTCAAGCCGGAACTGGAAAGGATGGCAGAAGTGAACGGCTGGACTCTGCAGCAAACCCACGATAATCTGAAGGATTACTACGACGGCTACCATTTCAGTCGCAGAAATATGGTGGACATCTACAATCCTTTCAGTCTCCTCAATGCACTTGATACACAAGACCTGAGCTGTTTCTGGGTTTCATCAGGCGCTACCTCCATGCTGCCGAAGTTTGTGGATAATATGGAGCTTCGCTTACGCAATTTCGAACATTGTCCGATCTTACGCAAGACGCTTGAGAGTTCTGATGTAATCAATGGTGGTGCCGAGCTTTTCCTCTATCAGACGGGCTACCTTACCATCAAGAGCAGCGATGAATTTGGCTACTTCCTCGGTTTCCCTAATCAGGAAGTGAAACAGGCTCTTTACGAGGTGGTTCTCCCCACGCTGACAATGCAATCTGAAAGCGATATCATCAGTCTGCAGAGTAGTCTGTTCCGTCAATTGGGTACTGGTGAAATCGCAGATGCTATGAAAACATTGAAAGCATTGGTTGCCGACGTGCCTTACAGCAACAAGAAGCTTGCCTCAATGGATATGGAAGAGCGCTATAGACTCATCATCAGTACCATTCTGAATGCCATCGGACTGAAAGTAGAAGTAGAGCACATGCTTGCCACAGGAAGAATCGACCTCATAGCCCAGACTTCCCGCTACATCTACGTGATAGAACTGAAGCTGAGAAACAATGGCGGCAAGAAGGCTGCCATCCAGCAGATTCAAGAAAACAGATACCTGGAACCTTTCAAGGCTGACAAGCGAAAGGTGATAGGTCTCGGCATAGAACTGGACGAGGAAGGAAAAGGCATATTGGATTGGGGGATTACTTCATAGATTTTCCGTGCATAATCCGAGGAATAATGACACACCCTCACAGAGGATAAAAAGGTGGATTTTCAGCAGAAAATCCACCTTTTACACTATATTCTCCGTTTTGTCCACCTCTTTTCCGTGTATTTTGTGTACTTTTGCGGCTGTGTATGAATCGCAGCAGGAAGTAACTTCCAAAAGCTGCGGCTTCATGCTACCAGCAAATAACAAGCAACAAAATAAAAACAAGCCTAAAAATAAGCAAATGAACAAGAAAAGACAGTTTTTACTTTCGGCGGCTCTCGCCTCTGTTTTGGCAGCCAACGCCCAAGTAACCATACATGTAGATGCCTCTAACCCAGGCGTCAAGGTTTCACCTAATTTATATGGTATCTTCTTCGAGGATATCAACCATGCTGCTGACGGCGGTCTCTATGCCGAACTCATCAGCAACCGCTCCTTCGAAGATGATGACAAGAACATCCCTACCTGGAAAACTTCCGCCCTGGAAGGTGCAAAGATCCAGACACAACTCATCAACAAGGGTCTGCTCAACAAAGCACAGGGCAAGGCTCTCCAGCTTACCATTGCGGCAAAGCCTGCTGCCACAGCCTCTCTCATCAACGAGGGTTTCTGGGGCATCAACGCCGTACAGGGCAGAACCTACAAGCTCTCTTTCTGGGCAAAGGGTAGCTACAAGGGCGGATTGAAGGCTCGCCTCACCAACGCAAAGGGCGACAAGGTGTATGCTGAAACATCCCTCAATGCCAAGATAGGCAAGAAATGGACCAAATATACAGCAGAACTTACAGCCAATGCCAACGATGCCAAGGCACAGTTTGAACTCGTAGCCGACGGAAAGGGTACCATCGTTCTCGACGTGGTAAGCCTCTTCCCTCCTACTTTCAAGAATCGCGAGAACGGTTTGCGCCCTGATTTGGCTCAGCTTCTCTATAACATCCATCCAAAGTTCGTCCGCTTCCCAGGCGGTTGCTACGTAGAGGGACAGGAGTCTCCAGAAAATGCTTTCCACTGGGAGAAGACCATCGGTCCTATCGAGGAGCGTCCGGGTCATAAGAACGTAAACTGGCGTTACCGCACCAGCGACGGTATGGGATTCGATGAGTATCTGCAGCTTGCCGAAGATTTGAACGCCAAGCCTCTCTATGTAGTAAACGTAGGTTTGTGGCACGGCGGTATGACTCCTGTGGATAGCATCCAGCCTTGGATTGACGAGTGCATGAATGCCCTGGAGTATGCCAACGGTCCTGTTACCTCCAAGTATGGTGCGCTGCGTGCCAAGAACGGTCATCCGGAACCATACAACATCGAGTATCTGGAGATTGGCAATGAGAACAACCAGCCAGACCCTGCCGCACAGAGCGACCACTACTACGAGCGTTTCAAGAAGTTCAAGGATGCCGTATTGGCGAAATATCCTAAGATGCATCTCATCGGCAACGTGGTAGCCTGGGGCGATGACAACCCTAAGTGGGAAAGCAACGAGAGCGTAGAGCTGCTCGATGAGCACTACTACAGAAACCCAGCCTGGTTTGCCGAGAACTTCAACAAGTATGATAACTACGACCGCAAGGGCAGCGAGATTTATGTAGGTGAATATGCCGTAACCCAGGGCTTCGGCAATATGGGTTCGCTCGATGCAGCACTCGGTGAGGCTGTCTATATGATGGGCATCGAGAACAATTCTGACATCGTGACCATGGCATCCTACGCTCCTATCTTCGCCAACCTCAACAACCGTATGTGGGCACCGGATATGATTCAATATACATCCGACAAGGTATTCGGAACTCCATCTTACTACGTTCAGAACGTGATGGCGAACAACATCGGTACCCGTGTATTGAAGGTGAACCAGGAGAATCCATATAAATATGAGCAGACCCAGGTGAAGCCAGCCATCTGCCGTGTGGGCATGGGAACATGGGGCACCCAGGTTTCTTTCGAGGACAAGGGCTACAGCGATGAGAACGGCAAGGCGCTGCCAATGACCTTGCAGGAACTGCCTACCGACATCCGTGGACAGTGGAAGGCTGAGGGTAGCCTCATCAAGCAGACCAGCAACGAGGAAAGCTGCATCCGTCTGAACCCAGGCGAAATTACCAGCAACGGTTATATATATAAGGTACGTGCGAAGAAGGATGCCGGAAACGAAGGCTTCCTCATCATCTTCAACTATGTAGATAAGAACAACTACTGCTGGTTGAACCTTGGTGGCTGGAACAATACCCAGCATGGTGTGGAGTCTATCGTGAATGGTGCCAAGAGTCAGATTGCTACCTGCCCTGGCAAGATTGAAACCGGCAAGTGGTACGATATCGAGCTGAAGGTAGTAGGCGACAGCATCTTCGCCAAGTTGGATGGCAAGGAGGTATTCGCTACCAAGTTGAAGGCAAACACCCTTCCTGGCATCTTCTCTACAGCCACACTCGATGAGCAGACGGGCGAGGTAATCCTGAAGATTGCCAACACCAGCACCGAGCATACCACAGCGAAGATCAATCTTCAGGGCAAGGAGATCAAGGCTGGCAAGCTCATCCGCCTTTCTGCCAAGAACGGTCTGGAGGAGAACACCATCGACAACCCTACCAACATCTATCCTGTAGAAAACTACGTAACTACAGAGAAGAATGGTGCTACGGTAGAGATTCCAGCCAGCTCTCTGAACATCATCAGATTGAAGTAAAAAGATGAAGTAGAAAGATTGAAACAAGAAACAAGCTACATCCAGGGCATCAGCCCTGGATATACCCAATATATTGATACATTTTTTGAATAGTTGATAAGAAAGTTAGTTAGAAATGAAGAAGGCGGCAATCTGCGTGATGCAGGTTGCCGCCTCGTTTTTTATCTATCGCTAAATTTAGCTGAATACATAATTGAAGAGCAGGAAGATGCTCAGGATATAGAGCGTAGGATTCAGATCCTTAAACTTACCCACCATCATCTTGATGAGCACATAGCTCAGGATGCCGAGACAGATGCCATCGGCGATGCTGTAGCAGAGCACCATCGTAATCATCGTGATGAAGGCAGGGAACGACTCGGAAATATCCTCCAACTCAATCTTCTTGAACGAATCAATCATCAATACACCCACCATTACCAGGGCACCACTGGTGGCTGCACTCGGAATCAGCAGGAAGATAGGAGCCAGAAAAATACTCAGGATAAACATCAAACCCACAAAGAAAGATGTCAAGCCCGACTTACCGCCCTCGGCAACTCCCGAAGCACTCTCCACATAAGTGGTAATGGTAGAGCTGCCCAGTAGGGCACCGGCAGTAGTACCGATGGCATCACTCATCATCGCCTCCTTCACGCCCGGAATCTCGCCCTTCTCATTCTCCTTGACACCCAACTTGGAAACCAATCCCAGCACCGTTCCGATGGTATCGAAGATGTTGACAAGCAACAGGGAGAATACCACCATGAACATCTTTGGGGTAAAGAAGCCCGTGAAATCAAACTGGCAGAAGATTGGAGCAATGCTGTGAGGGGTAGATACCGGCATCCAGTTGTCAGAGAACTGGGTTACGCCCATCGGAATACCGATCAATGTAGAGATGATGATGGCGATAAACAAAGAGCCCTTCACTCTTCTCGCCATCAGACAGCCACAGAGCAGGATGCTGATTAGCCCCAGGATGCTGACTGGCGTAAACTTGCCGAGCTGAACGAAAGTATCAGCATTGGCAGTGATGATGCCCGCATTCTTCAAACCGATAAAGGCGATAAACATACCGATACCTGCCGATATGGCAAAGCGGAGGTTCTTCGGAATGCACTCCAATATCTTGTCACGGATATTGAGGAAGGTGATGGCAAGGAAGATGATACCCTCTACGAGCAACACTGCCAAAGCCTGCTGCCAGGTCAACCCCATAGCCTGACAAAGGGTGAAGGCGAAGAAGGCGTTCAGTCCCATGCTGGGAGCCTGGGCAAAAGGCAGTTTTGCCATGAAAGCCAGCAGGAAGGTGGCGATGGCTGAAGCGATGGCTGTGGCAGTAAAGAGAGCGCCCTTGTCCATGCCTGTGGTGGCAAGGATGGTAGGGTTCACTGCCAGGATGTAACACATGGTCAAGAAGGTAGTCATACCAGCTATCAATTCCGTCTTGACCGTAGTAGTCTTCGGGTCGAAGCCCAATAATGCTTTTAATTTATTCATTTCTTATATTGCGATTGTTATTTCTCTTTTTTTCTCTATTTTCTCTTCCCCATTTCCACAATCCAATCCCATTGTTTTTTCGGGGCGAACAAAGATAAGAAAAAATAATGAAGAATGCCTTATTTTACATGTTTTTAACTACACAGAACGCCTTATTTTACAAGTTTCCGGATTTTAATATGCTGCCATATCATACAGAAGGTAAGCGACTGGTAAAAATCGGTATCAGCTTCGACATATCTTACTCCAGCGTCAACCAGCCATCTTTTGTCCAGTTGATTTTCTTCTGAACCAGGATGCTGGCACCATTCTTTGGCACGCTGTAACCATGGCAGAAGAAGAAATCGCCATCAGGGAAGGAGTAGGCAGAACAATGACCCATCGCCTCATATTCCTTCTTGTCGCCTTCCAGCAGCAGGGTGCCACCGCCATTGCGCATATCCTTGCCTTCTTTATCCAAATAAGGACCAGCCACCTTCCTGCTTCTGCCTACAGCAACACGATAGGTACTCTTCATACCCTGGCAGCAGTAATCCCAACTGACGAAGAGATAGTAATAACCACCATGCTTCATGATGAAAGGAGCCTCGATGGCATTGGTGCCGGCATCACGGGAGGTAGGATTGGTAGGCACATCCATCTGATTGAGCGCATAACGGCGGGCAATGGTCTGAGGCTTGGCACCCTTCTTCACATGCATCGTCTTCTTGTCTAAAGGAATAAGCTGGATACCATCCCAGAAAGACCCCCAGGTAAGCCAAGGCTTTCCCTTCTCATCAATCACAAAATTCGGATCAATGGCATTCCAGTTGTCTCTACCACCCTTTGAAGATATGAGGCAGCCCTCATCCTTCCATCCATCAGTATCGGCGAGCGAAGAATTGCTCAGCAATCCGATGGCAGAGGTGTTCTTGCCGAAGGTAGAACAGGAATAAGCCATATACCACTTATCCTTATACCTGATGACATCCGGTGCCCAGGTATGACTTTCATAACCCGGCACACTATCATGCGTCCATGCCGGAAAAGCACCACGAGCCTCATCCTTCAATACACCCTGCGGATTCAGGGTCCAGTGCTGGCGGTCAGTAGAAGTCATCTGAGTCACTCCATGTCCCGTGCAATAGAGATAGTACTTGCCATTCTCGTAAGCCATCACAGGATCATGAACCATTGGTGTATCCACCACAATCGGCTGTGAAAGAGCCGTTTGCGCCTTTGCGGAAACGGCACAAGCCGCCACTAAGGGTATAGAGAGAACCCATACTCTGATATCTTTAATCAAAAAATTTTTCATACGTCTTTTTGTTACTGTTTATAGGATTACTTACTAAGTTGAGTTATTAAAAAAGGGAGCTGAATGCTTCACAGCTTAGCTCCCCTTATCAAAACCAGAAACCGCTGATGCGGTTATTTTTAAAACTAACTAAAGATCTTAATTCTTCTTTCCCCAATAGCTTCTGTTGCCACTCACTCCCGAATAAACGATGGTAACCTTGCGAGGACTTGCCTCCCAATCTACCTCACGCTGAACCTTCAGCTTGGTAGTACCGATGGTCAATGTGTTGGAAGAAGCATCGAAGCTCCATGCCTTGACATTGCTCCAGGCAGAACCACCCTCCATCACACCATTACTGCTGAGCTTGAAGGTCTTGCTGGTCTTCTGCTTGCCATACTCATAAGAGAGTTCGATACCTTCCCAGGTTCCCTCCAGTTCACTGGCGGTGATTGTCGCCTGTGGAACAGCTCCATAACGCTCAGGCATCACGACTGGCCATCCGTTGCTATCCCACTGAATAGAACGCACGCCACCCATCATGATGGCATTGCTGGCTGCAATACCTGCAACATTGGCAGGCATACGCTGCTGGGAAACATAATACCAGTTGCCTGCACCATCATCAAATACGGCACAGTGGCTGATACCTACCCAACCGCTTCCTGCGCTGAACTTGTAAGGATGAGTCAGCACGGTAGGTTCCTCATTGGCACCCTTGGCAGCATCGGTAATCTTACCATTCATGGTCTCATACGGACCATCCACGTTCTTGGAACGGAGCACACGGGTATTGTAAGGAACTTCCAGGGCATCGTAAGCAACGAAAAGATAATAATAGCCATCATGATATACAATCTCCGGAGCCTCGGAACCCTGCCAACGATTATTCAACGTACGTGTAAAGATGGTCTTTCCGTAAGCAGCGATATCATCGGCTGTACCCCATGGATTAGGCAAGGCAGCCTTGGTCTTACCCGTATTGGCATCAAGCTCCACAGCAGCGAAACCACTGTGCCAGGAACCATATATCAGCCAATGCTTTCCTTCTGGAGTAATGACGTAAGTAGGGTCGATGGCATTATACTTGAAATAGCAGTTTGCCCAATCATTTGATTTTACCTTGTAATTCAATCCCTTGTCAGAAGCGTTGGTGATGACATATCCCTTATCTTCCCATTTGTTGGAAGCCGGATCGCTGGTCTCCATCAGTCCGATGAAGGCACGTTCACTCCAGGTTCCGTCACCATTGATGGTGCCAGGACAGGTGATGGCATAATACATGCGGTAGAGATGGTCGTTGACCTTACGCACGCATGGAGCCCAGAAGCCGAAGTCCAGGTCATTGGCGAAATAGCTGTCAGGACGTTCAGCCACTCCCATGCCTTTGCGGAATTCATTGAGTTTTGTCTTTATCCAGGAAGGCAAGCCAACCATGGTGGCTCCTACAAATTCCCAATCTACGAGATTCTTGGAGCGGCGGCAGAAGAAGTGTCCGTGCTTGTTGCTGTTGCGGATATCCTTCTGATGTGCATTGCCATAGCTGGCATCAGTCTGATACATATAATAATATCCATCAGATGCCTTAACCACCGTAGGATCGTGCATATTGGCAAGATTCCACTTCGAGCGCTGTGTCCAGGCTGCCACCGATGTATAATTATCATCATAGGTAGGACATTTGTAATTAGCCAGTTCCTCTGCTGTTTGATCACCAGGAGTTGGTGTAGGGGTTGGAGTCGGTGTAGGAGTTGGAGTTGGATTCACAGGAACCTCCGGTTCATCACTGCTACTGCTGCATCCTACCGCCAGCGTACAAGCCAGCAAAAGGGCAAATATATGAAGCTTTTTCATTTTTCTTTTCGTTTAGTTAGTTTTATGATCTTCTTTTCTGAAAAAAGGCAGACCTATGGGAATGTGTTTCCGCATAGGTCATGCCTTCTCATACTATTTCAAAAATCTCTTATCTGCGATGTGCACGTGAGTAATGCTTGCGTGCTGATGCAAATGAAGAATTGGCAAATGGTAAATCGAATACCAGATGAGCCTTTTCGATGGTGAGCTTGAACGCCAGGTCATTGGCATCAATGTTGTTGATGCCATTATAGGTCTGGGTGTAGGTTACACCATTGTTGCCTATCATGGTTGCCTTGATGTTGGCTGTACCATTACCTACATTGGTTACAGAGAGCTGAACCTTGGCACCATCCATGGCAGCAAGCCAAGCACCAAAGTCTTCCCATGAGCAGGCATGAGTACATGCATCATATCCAGTACCCCAACCGAAGTTGTCGGCACGAACGGCAGCATACTCCTTGTCGTTTGCCTTGTTGACAAGAACTGCTACAAAGTTGTGCCAGTTTTCACCACCAGCTGTATAGTTGACGAACTGAGTAGAAACAGTCTTGCCTGCTGGAACATCAAACACATTAGAGAGAGCTCCGAAGAAAGCAGAAGTATTATTTTCATCTCCTACAACAGAATCAAACTCCAGGTGAGCCTTCTCGAGAGAGAGCTTGACAAAGAAATCGTTGGCATCTACGCCAGAGATTCCAGTGTAGCCCATGTGATACTTATGACCATTGGCTGCAACGATATCGTACTTGATATCTACAGTGCCATCACCATTGTTGGTTGTATAGAGAGTAACCTTGGCGCCATCCATGTCAGCGAGCCATGTAGCCCAATTTTCAGGAGCACCGAAAGGAGTTGCCTTGCCGTCATAAGCTGTACCCCAACCGAAGCAGTCGGCACGGGTAACACCATATTCTGTTCCGGCACCGTTGACCATTACAACGAGGAAGTTTTCCCAGTTATTACCACCATTGGTATAGTTGGTAAACTGCATCACCTGAGTCTCATGAGGAGCTACCTTCACAGCCTCAGTCTGAGCACCGAAGAATGGAGTTGAGTTGTCTGTAGCACCCAGACTGTTGAACATCTTATCTACCACGCTGAACTGAGCCTGACCTGCGATAGGAGTACTGCAGTTCTCGTTCTTGAACGTCTTGTTGTAGATAGCAACGAGTGTCTTCACACCTACCTGATCCATATTAGGAACAGCCACAAATCCGAGTTCAGCAGCAGGAACCTCCTTGGTAATGCCAGTCTCGAATGTAATGGTAGCAGAAACGTTGGCCATTGCATCCTCAAGAGATGTACCTACCAGCACCTTCTTTGGAACAGAGTGCAACTCCATAGAAATAGGCTGCTTATCCTCTGCAGAAGTGAAACCACCGATTGGCTCGATGTTTGACTGGAGGAAGTTGATGTATGAACCTTCCGGTACAAGGAATGCACGGATGTTGGTATCGCTTGCATCAGGATTGAGATTTGGGAGAGGAGTAGCCTGCTTGTATGTCTTAGTTACAGTTCCGTTGGTAATCTTGACACTGAAAGCATTAGGGTCTGAGCGGTCAACAGTAACAACTACTGTACCACCGAGCTTCTGCACGCCTTCATCGGTATCTGTTTCAAAAGTAAGATCACTTACTACACCACTTCTATCAATATAATCACCCCACTCAGAGTTACCGCTAGGCTGATTATCGAAACGGATAGCTCCATACTCCTTATAGTTAGCGCCACCACGATCATCATCACTAGCAAGGATGAGAGCGAAGTTCTTGAAGGTATTAGGAGCCGATGGGTTGATGTTCAGATTGAACACGGCATTCCAGATCTTGCCCTCAGGTATGACATAATACTTAGAGAAGGCTGTCCAGAAACCAGAAGAATAGTCAGTAGCACCAACGGTGTAAACATCCTCCTCACCTTCTGGCAATGCATTATTATTGCCCTTAGCAGCATTGATGGAGTCAATCTTCTCTGAAATCCAATCAGGAGAGTTAACACTGAACATGTCACTTCCCTCGCATCCTGTCAATGCAGTCAAAGCCATTGCTGCCACGCAGAAGACAGATGCTATTTTATTTAGGTGTTTCATATTTTATATATTCTATATTGTGATATTGTTACTTGCCCAAGTTTACTACTGGGTGAACTGTCCATCCTCTTCCGAAGAAATCAGAAGAGTTGTCTGTATTGGTATTCGCAGAGTTACCTGCCAGGTTAGGGTTATCGTTCAGCAAGCCCTGAAAGATTGGCAGGAACTCATGACCCGGTACGTAGGTATCGTAAGAGCTCTTCACCTCAGGATCAACACCTACCAAAGAGTAGCTGACAGCTTCCTTTGCCTTGTATGGAGAACGGCGGAAGGTTCCGTGTTCCTTCAACTGAGCCAAACGACCCTGATCATAGAAGAATCCCCAACGGATCAGGTCGTAACCACGACCATACTCGCAACCGAACTCCTTAGGACGCTCTACATTGGCAATCTGCTCGAAGAGCTTATCCTTGGTATCGAAATCTGAGAGGCTCAGATCCTTCAGGCTGGCACGCTCACGAACCTGATTGATCCAGTCGATAGCCTGCTGTGTAGGACCATTTACCTCGTTCTCGCACTCTGCAGCACGAAGCAATACATCTGAGTAACGCATCATACGGAGGTTGATACCGCAATGGAGACCTGTAGTTACCTTGTCATAAAGGTTGGTACGGAAATTAGTCCACTTAGCGATAGGGAGACCACCATAGTTGTTGTTGGTGATGATGGTATCATTAGGAGTCATTTCGCTCTTGTAAGCTACATTGCCATTCTCGAAACCAATCCAGTCAGACTCGTAGGTACCGATAGTCCAGTAGAGACGAGGATCGAGCTTGCCATCCTTGGTACGCTCCTGCTTGAAGAGGTTGTACAACCATGGAGATGCAGAGAGGTCTGCCCATCCACCGAATCTTCCTGGAGCAAAGTTAGACTCTACGGCATGACCCTGTGTAGCGTTAGGACTGGTATTGACAGGAGTCCACTCATCATCCACACCCTGTGAACCGTAGTCGAGATACTGAATCTCGAAGAGGCTCTCGTCATTGTTCTCGTAAGCAGAACCCTCACGGAAGTTGTCGCCATAGTTAGCCATCAGCTTGTAAGAGCCATACTTCTTGTTCATGATATCCTTGAGCACGGTAAGCGCATCGCTATACTTATGGCGCTGCATCAGAGTGCGGGCATAGTAGCCGGCAGCGGCACCACAGGTAGCACGACCCTTTGCCCACTCGCCACCTGCATCACGGGAAGGAAGAAGAGTCATTGCCTCAGCGAAATCCTTCTCCACCTGGTCGAGCACATCATCGTAAGTACTGTTCTTGCCATAGAGACCATCCAGAGTAGAATAGTTGGCATAATCAGTAATCAGCGCAGGATTCTGGTAATATCCTGCCAATGTATAGTATGAATAACCGCGGAGGAAGAGAGCCTGTCCCTTGATCTTCTTCATGTTCTCTGAGAGCGAAGCATCATCGCCTGTGGTACGTGAGAGGATGAAGTTACATACATTAATAGTATAGTAAGCCTCACGCCAAGGCCAGAATGAGATTTCATCAGTCACAGGGTCGTTCATATCATCGAAAGGCATGTACCACACCTGTGATGAGTTCCATACCTCATCGCCACGTGTTACATCGAGGGTATAACCCACACGTGCCGAAGAACCTTCCATACGAATATGGTTGTATGCTGCAATAACGCACTCTTCCAGATCATCAGCATTGAAACCGAAGGTTCCAGTGGTCTGCTGGTTAGGATTGGTAACATCCAACTTGTCCTCGCATGAGGTGGTAGCCATAGCACCGAGGCCAAGGAAGAGAGCTAATGATAATTTATATAGTTTCATATCAAATGTCCTTTTAAATAATGATTCTTATTCTTGTCTATTCTCATTATTAGAATGTGAAATGGAGACCACACATAAACGTTCTGGCACTTGGGAAAGAGCAGAAGTTGTAACCTGGGGTAAAGGTACCGCCGGCGTAGTCCACATTATATCCATGATAGCCTGTGAAGGTGTAGAGGTTCTGTGCTGATACATAGAGACGTACACCACTGACATATCCACCAAACCACTTGTCTGGGAAGTTGTAGCCCAATTCTACGTTGGCTATCTTCCAGTAAGCAGCATTCTGAATCTTGCGAGAACTGAAGAGGTCGTTCCATGCCAATGTTGCATTGTTGGCAGCGTAGGTACGTGGAACACTTGAAAGGTAGGTACCATCCTCTGACCAGCGGTTGGCATCCAGCATGCCTACTTCCTTGTTACCATAGCCGTAGCAAGAGTTCAAGCTATTATAGATATCATCTGATACATGATAGTTCAAAACTCCGTAGGTAGAAATGTTGAGGTCGAAGCCCTTATACTCCATGTGGGTGCTCAAACCGAAGTTCACCTTTGGAAGACCACTGCCCAATACGGTCTGGTCGTATGCATCGATTACGCCATCAGGAGTTCCTTCTGGACCAGAAATATCCTTATAGAGGCAATCACCTACATTGACACCCTGCTGAGTTGCGTGGTTGTCGAGATCTGCCTGTGTACGGGCGATTCCCTCGTAAACCCAACCATAGAACTGACCGATCTCCTGACCTACGTAGGTAGCGTATGCACCAGAGATGTAAGAGTCCTTACCGATACCCAGAGAAGTTACCTTGTTCTTCAAGGTACTCAAGTTGGCACTGATGTCATACTTGAAGGCGTGGTCACGGTTGCGATAGGTTGCGCTGAACTCGAAACCACTGTTCTCCATAGAGGCAGCGTTCATGGTAACAGAGGTGTTGGATACACCTGTCTGTGCAGGAACAGGAACAGAGTAAAGCAAGTCCTCTGACTTGTTCTTATACCACTCGGCTGTGAACTCCAGGCGGTTGTTGAACATCGCCAGGTCGATACCCACGTTGGTAGTCTTCTTCTTCTCCCATGCGATATCGTTGTTCACAAAGGTAGAAACGGCAGAACCGGTTACAGGACTGTTGCCGAAGCTGTAAGTCATGTTGTTACGGTTCATGGTAGCCATATACTGGTACTCACCGATGTTCTCGTTACCGAGCTCACCGTAGCTGGCACGAATCTTGAACATGTTAACAATATCCTTACTGATTGGGAAGAACTTTTCCTTATCGAAGCGCCAGCCCAAAGATACAGATGGGAAGGTTGCCCAACGGATGTTCTTGCTCAAACGGGAGCTACCATCACGACGTACTACTGCAGAAATCAGGTACTTCTCAGCATAGTTATAGTTCAAACGGCCTACGTAAGAAGCCAGGCTATGCTTGAATTCGTATGACTCAGAGTAAGTGTTCTTGGCATTCTGAAGCTGGAGGAAGTAAGGCTCTGTGAAGTTGATACCCCAACCTGTCAGGAGGTTGGTATTCTCCTCTTCGTAGGTCATACCGGCGAGCAGGTTGATGTTGTGCTTACCGATTGTTCCATTGTAGGTAATGGTATTCTCAACCAAGGCGTCGCTGTAGTTGCGTGAGCCCTTGGTAAGACGCTCGTTCTCCTTGGCAAGATATACACGGTTGCTCTGAATCCAGGAAGGAATCCAGGTCTTATCCTTTGCCTCTGTCTTGCTGTAAGAGAGGTTTACATTATAGTGAAGACCATGGTTCTTGCTCTTGATACCTACCATGCCCAACAAATCTACATCGGCAGAAGCGGTACCTACGAAGCGGTCAACCAAGGTGTTGCGCTGCAGGAGGTTATTAACCAGCAATGGGTTGGATGCAGAGATGTCACCATGTACGCTGTCATAGTAAACACCATAACCGTATGCATCGTAGCGATAACCGTTGGCAGCACCTACCTTGTCATCGAGAACCCATGTTGAGTTATCGTAAGCCTTGATAGTTGGCTGCATCAGAAGTGTACCACGGAGCACGTTGGTTACATCACCATAAAGACCCTGAACATACTCTGAGGCATTGGAAAGACCCATGTTGTCCTGGTTGGAATGAGAATAAACCATGCTGGTGCGGAACTTCACGAACTTGGTGTCCATGGTATTGTTCACACGGGCTGTGTAACGCTCGTAGTTAGGACCTGCACCTTCCAAGGTACCCTTCTGGTTATAGTAGTCGAGAGATACATTATAAGTACTGTGAGAGCTACCACCGCTGAGGGCTACGTTGTGATTCTGGCGGATACCAGTCTTGAACACTTCGTCAAACCAATTTGTATTGGTAGCATCCTGGAAGTGATACTTGCCATCCTCGCCCATCTTGTAACCACCAGGCAGAGGAGTATTGGAGTTAGAACAAGCCTGACCCAGGTAGTTGCTATACTGGTCGGCGTTCATCACGTCATATACATCGCCAGGAATCTGGTCAACACCGAAGTAACCAGAGTAGTTCACCTTCAGAGGCTGGTCTTTCTTACCATTCTTGGTTGTGATGATAACGACACCATTAGCTGCACGAGAACCATAGATGGCACCCGCAGAAGCATCCTTCAAGATCTGGATGGTCTCAATATCATTAGGAGAGAAATCACGGATAGTGGTACCCATTGGCACACCATCGATGACATAAAGAGGAGCTGTGCTACCGAAAGAACCGATACCACGGATACGTACGCTTGGGTCGGCACCTGGCTGACCATCGGATGTAATCTGCACACCAGCTACCTTACCTTCGAGCATGGTAGAGATGTTGGAGTTAGATACCTTCTTCATCTCCTCTGCATTGACGATAGCTACAGAACCAGTAAGGTCTGCCTTCTTCTGGGTACCATAACCCACTACGACAACCTGTTCGAGCAACTGGTTGTCTGAAGAAAGCTGGATAGGTTCGAGGATAGCGCGTCCGCGAACGGCAATCTGGCGCTCCTTGAAGCCCAAATAGCTAACCAAAAGAGTAGCGTTAGCTTTTACTTTGATCTCGAAGTTACCATCGAGGTCAGTTACAGCACCGGTCTTGGCATCCTTGGTCTTCACTGTTGCACCAATCAGAGGTTCACCCTGATCATCTACAACCTGTCCCTTGACTGTAATCACCTGGTCCTGTGCTACAGCGGCCATAGCGGTCATCGGGGTTACGAAAGAAGCACCACCGACAGCTCCTAGGCATAGCATCATAGAGAATAATTGTTTCCTCATTGCTTAAAACTTTTTAGGTTTATGATTTTGTTTATTCTAATTTTCTTTGGTTTGTTAATTTTCAAACGGTTTGTTTGTTACTGCAAATCGGTTTGATCGTTAATTTTCGGTGGCAAAAGTACAATTAATCACTATTAAGTAGGTGGACAAACGTAAATAATAGGTGGACAAACCGCATAAACAGTAGATTTTTCCGTTTATTACACACTTATCCACTAGTTGTGCACCCGCACATACAAAGCAAGGAGTCGCTTGACTTAAATCAAGTGACTCCTTGTTGTATTTTGGTTTCTTAACAATTATACACTTCCAAACACACCTACTCGTCGAGCGAATCCTTATAGGAAGAAGGTGACACACCATACTGCTTGGTAAAGCAACGGGTAAAATACTTCGGATCATTGAAGCCCACACGATAGGCTATTTCCGTGATGTTCCGGTTTGCCACTTTTTCTGTAATCATCTTCTTCGCGATGTCGAGACGATAGTTGCGGATAAACTGGGCGGTAGGCTGACCAGCCTCAGCATTCAGCATCTTACTGAGCACACTGCGGTTCATCCGCATTTCATCAGCCAACTCCTGCACACCGAACTCCGAGTTATCGTAGTTCTTCTCCATCACCTCCATCACGATATCCATAAACGGACGCTCCTTTTCGGCTACCTGTTTCCTGTCTGCCTCTATCGACTTCTTCTGACTATCCTGATAGCGCTTCTGGTTCTCCAGAATCATCTGGATGCGACTCTGCAACTTGCCCGGTTCATCACTATCCTTCAGAGCAGCCTCTATCGGACGATAGAGTTCCTCCACCTCGCGTTCGCGCATCTTCTCCAGTCTGCTGGTATAGATGTAGAGCAGGAAGGCGATGAAGGCTATCACCATCAAGGAGACAAACCACCAGCTCTTCCAGAAATAAGGAGTCACCTTAATATCTACTGAAATAACCTGCTCCTTATCGGAATCGAAGGAAGGAATATACTTCACTTCAAACTGATAGCTGCCCGCTGGCAAGGTGGAATAGCGTACACTGTGCTGTCCCGGTTTCAGCTGAACCCAATCATTCTCATATCCCTTCATGCGATAGAGATATACACCCTGACTCTCGCTGCCATAGTTCAAGGCAGAAAAGAAGATCGTAAACGACTTGTCGCTCTCATGGATGCACAACCTTTTGGCAATGGATATATCATCGTCCAGATAATCACTGCCGGCAAACACCGGCTGGTTATCTACCAGAAGTTCGGTAAAACGCAGTCTGGCTAAGTTATGAACCGCATGGTTCACACCCGTAACCGCCATCAATCCCTCATCGGTACCCAGGTAAATCTTACCCTTGGCATCACGGATGGCACCATTGAAATAGAACTGCGAACTGAGCAGTCCGTCCTCACGGGAATAACTGCTGAAGGTCTCGGTCTTCGGATTGAAGATGGAGAGTCCATTATCCGTGGCTATCCATAACATACCCTGGTTATCCTCTACAATACCCTTCACGGTATTGTTGGCTAATCCATTATTCGTGGTGAAGGACTTCACGTATGTCTTTCCCTCCTTATTATAATTATAGCAATACAAGCCGTAGCCATTGCTGCCCAGCCAGATCTTGCCATCCTTCGCCAGACAGAAAGAGAGAATCTTGTCTATCACGCCACTCTCTGGGGCATCCAACTTATACGGATGATATTCGACGGCAAACTCGCCCTTTCCACGAGAACGGGACTTCAGATTGATCTCCACCATACCCTGCACACATCCCATCAGGAGCTTGCCATCTGGTGTAATCAGGTTTCCGATGCAGCCACGCACATTCAGACAGCCCTTGAAAGGCTCAATCAACTGCTGACGCTTCAAATCGTAGAAGAAGAGACCATCATTGGTTCCCAGCCACATACCATCATTGATAGGATCATACACCAGTGCTCCTGCAAAATTCAGGAAAGGCTGATGCTTGGCATCTACCACAAGAGGAATGATCCTGCCCGGCTGCTGGAGATTCATCACAGCAATGCCCGTCCCCCAGGTGCCTATCCACAGATTCCCCCGGTTATCGGCAGCAAGCGTGGAAACACTGTTGTGGGGCAAACCGGAATTTGCCATTGTATAATGGGTAAAGTTCCTGCTGCCTGGAGCCAGAGCATTGAGTCCGCCCTCTACGGTTCCTACCCACAGGGTGCCATCCGGGGCTGCATACATCGCATTCACCGCATTCGGAGAAAGACTGGCAGGATTCGCTGCATCGTGCTTGAAAAATTCCAGTTGCAACTGGCGTGGTGCCAACTTGGTGATACCACCTGTTTCGGTACCTACCCAGATCTGTCCATCCTTAGACAACAAGCTGTTTACAAAGTTGCTACTCAACGGATTCACACTGCTACAATTCCAATGCTCGATCATACCAGTCTTATCATCTATAATATCCACACCACAGAGAGTACCCACCAGAAGCTTATCATCCTCTGTGATGGCAAGACTCGTTACCACCTCATGCTGGAGTGAATGATCGGTTGCCGAACAGTGGAATTCCTGCTTGGCGCTGTTAAACAAGCCACGATTGGTAGCCAACCAGATTTTTCCGTGATAAGATATGACGGCTCCCGCATAACGGGAATCGAGTTTAGGGAACAGAGAAGATATATTCTTAACCACCAACTGATTGTTCTTGACCGAGAATTCACTCACCACTCCATTATTGCACATCACCACCGTGCCATTGCCATATACATCACAAAGACCGAGATCAGGAGCATTGTAAGGGTAGCTGATGGACAAGACACTATTCACCTCCCCCTTCTCATTGAAGGAGAAACGGGTAAGGAGATTTGCAGCGACCATCCATACATTTCCCTTGGCATCGCAATACATTCGGGTGCAAAGGTTCTTGAGTGCTTTGTTGAGCTGAGCTTCTACCTTTTCATTCTCACAAGGTGGAATGATGGGCTGCATCGTTTTGAGGTCGAGCACCTGCGGACCTTCCTCGAAAGCTATCCAAAGGCGCTTGAAATGATCTTCATACACATTGCGACAGCTATTGCTTCGCAGACTGATACCGGATGAGCCCAGATTGAAGTTCATATAATTGAATCCATCATAACGTACCAGTCCACCACCATGCGTACTGATCCAGACGAAACCGTATGAATCCTGGAAGATATCATCCGCAAAATTATTAGGCATTCCTGCCGCCATATTGAGATAGCTTACATTAAAGCGACTAGGAAGGCTGCCTTGCGCAAAACTGCTCAAGGTTATGAATAATGCTGCTATCAGGGAAAGAATGTATCTAGTCATTAACTATTCTTTTGCTCTTTTCTGTCTTCTATCTTAACGTAAATGAAAGAACCAACAGCAATCAAAGCCAGAAATATATACATTCCTAATAATCCGTAATCCATATTATTGCCTTTTCTGTTCTTTGCGATCATCAATTTTGGCATAAATAAATATTCCTGCTGCCAAAAGCAACAAAAAGCCATACATAATAAACAATCCAGTATCCATACTATTTTCCTTTCTTTTTGTTATTTTTATCTTTGTCCTTTCGTAAACAGTACAATCCTAAGACAAACAGCAAAGCCGCAACTACAACTGCACCTATTACAACCCATGTTGAGTCATCTTGACCAAACATTTTAGCTAAAACATAGCCCGTTATCAAATATTTAGATATATCTAATAGCCATTTTCCTATTTCTCCAAACATTTTTATTAAGTTTTTATACTTCTGCATGCAAAAGTACGAAGAAAAAATGAAACCAAAGAATTTTTATCAAGAAAAAAACGTTCCTAGAAGTGTAAAAACACAATTCCAGGAACGTTCATATAGGAATATACTTGCGTTGGCAATCGCAACTACTTGCGTTTTAAAATTCAAGTATCATAGTCTGGCGAGGACGAAGCTTCACGTTCTTGTTGATCAGAACGGTACGGCCATTCGTTACATCCGTAGCCTTCTCTGCATTGCCGATAATCTCAGCATAGCGGGAAACATTCAGTTCGTTGGCTTCCTTCTTGCCATTGATGATGGTCATCACGGTCTTTCCCTTATACTGGCGGGCAATGACATACACACCCTTCTGTGGGCAGAACTGGGTCTGCTTACCTTTGGTGATGACCTCGTTGCCCTGGCGCCAATGCAATAATCTGCTGAGCCAGTCGAACATCTGGTTTTCTGCCTGTGTTCTACCCTCGGCAGTAAAGGCATTGTGCTTGTCACCAGCCCAACCGCCAGGGAAGTCCTTGCGCACATTGCCATCGGTCACGCTCTTGGTACCATTCATCAGCACCTCGGTTCCGTAATAGAGCTGTGGGGTGCGGTTGACGGTGAGGAGAAGAGCCAGCGCCTGCTTCAAAGCCAGGGTATCCTTGCCTTCACCCAGAAAGCGGTCGGTATCGTGGTTCTCTACGAATGCCATCACGCTCTTTGGGTTCGGATAGAGATAGTCGTAGCAGAACACGTTGTAGATGCGGTTCATGCCGTTCCACCAGTCATCAGTCTCCTCGTTCTTCGCACTATTGATGCGGTCGAAGAAAGCGAAATCCATCACGGTAGGCAGATAACTGTTCTTTTCTGAGAGCTTGCTGTCCTTTTGCCAGGCAGCAGTATAGGCAGGCTCGGTTACCCAAGTCTCACCCACGGTATTGAAGTGAGGATATTCCTCGCCCAGCACCTTCATCCAGTGTGCCATCGCATCACGGTCGGCGTATGGATAGGTATCCATGCGGATGCCGTCGATGCCCACGGTCTCTATCCACCACTCACTGTTCTGAATCAGATATTTGATGACGTGCGGATTGCGCTGGTTCAAATCTGGCATAGATGGAACAAACCAGCCATCCACGGTTTCTGTGAGATCTACCTTGCTGGCGTATGGGTCGAGCACAGGAGTCAACTTATAACTGGTCTGGAGATACTTGTCGTTTACCTTGGCAGCACCATCCACGGTACCTATCTTCTTCTGATGCTCAGGAGTCTGATTTTCCGGAGCAAGCCATTCTGGAGCATTGAACCAATCCTTTGATGGCATATCGGCTACCCAAGGATGATCGAAACCGCAATGGTTGAAAATCATATCCATCACCACCTTCAATCCCTTCTTGTGAGCCTCAGCAGTAAGCTGCTTGTACTCCTCGTTGGTACCGAAGCGTGGATCTACACGATAGTAATTAGTGGTAGCGTAACCATGATAGGTACTGTTCTTGCCATCATTAGGACTGTCATTCTCCAAGACCGGAGTAAACCACAGGGCGGTTACGCCCAACTGGTTGAAATAATCCAGATGCTGGCGGATTCCCTCCAGGTCGCCACCATGACGAAGACTAGGTGCCGTGCGGTCGCAGGTCTTGTCACGCATGTTCTTGAATGCATCGTTCTTCAGATTGCCATTGGCAAAGCGGTCGGGCATCAGCATGTAGAGCACATCCTCGTTAGAGAAACCGATGCGCTTGTCACCCGCCATCTCACGGTTCTTCAACACATACTTCACCTTCTTCGACTGCTTGCCCTGCTTGAAGTTGAGCGTCATCTCTCCTGCCTTGGCACCATCGAGATTGAGATACACCAGCAGGTAGTTAGGAGAATCGAGGCGGGCGATGCTATCCACCTTCACACCCGGATAATCCACCGTAACATCGGCATTCTTGATATCCTTTCCATACACCATCAGCTGGAGCGAAGCATCCTTCATGCCCACATACCAGTCGGTAGGTTCAATGCGGCTTACATTGACTGCCGCATTCATACTTATTGCGCTACCCATAAGCACTAATGAAGCTATTATCTTTTTCATATTTTATACCTTATTATATATAAAGACTATTTTTACACCTTATTATATATAGACTATTTCTGATAAAGAATCAAGGCAGACTGAGGGGCAACCTCTACTTCTTTGCCAGAGATGAAGCCCAGACCTTCCTCGTTGATGACACCATTGCAGCAAGCCACGGTGTAATTGCCCTCAGGAATCAGCATCTTCTTTGCCTGCTTGTTGAAATTATAGATGACTACGATATGCTTCCAGGCATCAATGCCCTCCAGGCTCTTGAGCTGGAAACCTACGAGGCAAGTCTGCTTGTTGCCATTGGCATCCTGACTAGGCAGGAACTCCAGATGCTGACGCACCTTATCACCTGTAGAAAGACGGAAGGCAGGATGGTTCTTGCGGAGCTGAATCAGATTCTTATAGAAGGTGAATGCCTGTGGATACTTCTGCAGATTGGTCCAGGTAAACTGGTTGATGCTGTCTGGAGAATTGAAACTGTTATGCACTCCCTTCTTGTCGCGAAGCATCTCCTCACCGGCAAGGATGAAAGGCACACCCTGCGAAGTGAAGACGCAGGTCTGGGCAAGCTGGTCGATGCGGAGCAATTCGGCAGTACGCATCTCTTCAGAGATTTTCTTGTCTGTCAGGGATGGGATGCTTGCCTTCAATCTATCAACCAAGCACATATCATCGTGGCAGCTTACATAGCTGATCTGCTCGGTTGGGTTGTTGGTCCAAGGCTTCTTGTCATAGTTCACCTTGGTCATATCGACCTGCGGATGAGCAATGCCACCCACGATACCGAACTTCAGACTCTCCTCCTCGCCAGGAAGACCAGCCAGGAGCGCACCCTTATGGTCATCAGAGAAAGGACCACGGAGGGCATCGCGCATATCATCGCTGAAAGCACCGATACCATTCAACTGATGGGTGTTCGCCTTCATGGCAAGTTTCTCCGTAGGATAAGCACAGCTGCCTGCACTCCATCCCTCACCATAGATATAAATGCTAGGATCGATGCGGTTTACCATCTCACGGATAGCCTGCATGGTCTCGATATCGTGAACACCCATCAGGTCGAAGCGGAAGCCGTCGATATGGAATTCATCAATCCAGTACTTCACGCTCTCCAGCATAAACTGGCGCATCAAAGGCTTTTCAGAAGCTGTCTCGTTGCCGCAGCCGGAACCATCGCTATACTTACCCTCCTTGGTCTTGCGATAATAATAATCAGGATAGGTACGCTGGAAGTTACTGCCATTGATATCGAAGGTGTGATTATACACGGCATCGAAAATCACTCGGATGCCAGCCTTGTGAAGCGCCATCACCATCTCCTTGAACTCCTTGATACGGGTTCCTGGAGAATATGGGTCGGTGCTGTAGCTGCCTTCCGGCACATTATAGTTCTTCGGATCGTAACCCCAGTTGAACTGAGGCTTGTTGAGCTGGGTTTCATCTACGGATGCGTAATCGAACACCGGCTGGAAATGGATGGCATTGATGCCGAGGTTCTTGAGATATTCGATGGCCTTAGGTTCGGTAAGGGCGAGATACTTGCCCTGATACTTCAAACCCGATGTAGGAGAAATGGAGAAATCACGCACGTGAAGCTCGTAGATGACGAGGTCGGCTGGCGATTGGATGGCAGGACGCACATCCTTGTCCCATCCCACAGGGTCGGTATCATAGAGATCAACGATAGCGCCACGGTTTCCATTCACACCTACCGCCTTGGCAAAGGTTCCCGGCGTTTCGCCCTTACCGATATCGAAGGTATAGAACTTACCCTTCAGATCGCCCTTCACGGTAGCCTCCCATCGCTCATCGCCCATCTTTTTCATCTTCAGCGTCTTGTAAGCCTTACCTTTTTGTCCATCCTTATAAAGACGGATGGTAACAGAAGACTTGCCGGCTGTTGGGGCATTGAGAACGAACATGGTTTTCTCCTTGGAATACATCATCTCATTGAATGTCTGCTGCGCACTCAATGAAGTTGGTAAAACAGTTGCTGTCAATGCTGCAATTATTAGTTTCTGAATGTTCATTCTTTTTATAAAATTGGTAGTTGTCATAATTAAACCGAAAAAGAGTTTAGGGAAGAAATCAGAATCTTCCCTAAACTTCTACTTTTCTATGTTTCTAATCATTATTTAGCGAGCAGTGAGATGGCGAAACCACCACCACGTGCTTCTTTAATCTTCAAGACATCACCCTTCTTCACAGTCTTGTGGATGATCTGGTAAGATTTAGGATTCTTCTCGTAATCGGCAGTCTTGCCATCCTGATAGATAGCGCAAGCATACTTCTTGCCCTTATCCAGGAAGTCGAGCTTTACTACGGATGTACGGGCTGCATCAGTCTTGCCACCAACAAACCAGTTATCGGTGCCCTTAGCCTTGCGGGCTACGGTGATATACTTAGCTGGCTCTGCTTCCAGGTACTTGGAGTCGTCCCAGTCGCAAGCTACGTCGCGGATGAACTGGAAGGCATCGTCGTACTTTTCATAATGCTCTGGAAGATCGGCTGCCATCTGCAAAGGACTGTACATCACGAGATAGAGCGAAAGCTGACCACAGAGTGTGGAATGAACATAGCTCTGGTTGTTGCTCCACTCAGAAAGCTTGGTTTCGAAGATACCAGGAGTGTAATCCATCGGACCACCCTGCAGACGGGTGAATGGCAACATCACGGTGTGATAAGGCTTGCTGCCGCCAAATGCCTCATACTCTGTACCACGGGCACTCTCGTTACCCACCAGGTTAGGCCAGGTGCGGCAGATACCTGTAGGACGGGTTGCCTCGTGGGCATTTACCATGATATGATGCTTGGCAGCTGTTTCAACCACACGCTGATAGTGATTGTTCATCAACTGGCTATAGTGATACTCACCTCTTGGGATGATATCGCCCACATAACCGGTCTTCACGGCATCATAGCCATATTTGTTCATCAGATTGAAGGCATCCTCCAGATGGCGCTCGTAGTTGAGAGCAGCAGAAGAGGTCTCGTGATGCATCATCAGCTTCACGCCCTTGGAATGAGCATAGTCGTTGAGCATCTTGATATCGAAGTCAGGATATGGAGTTACGAAATCGAAGACATCGAGCTTCTGATGGCCGAACCAGTCTTCCCAACCTTCGTTCCAGCCTTCTACCAGCACCTCCTGCAAACCGTTCTTGGCTGCAAAGTCGATATAGCGCTTTACTTCCTCGTTGGTTGCACCATGAGTGCCATTAGGCTTGCACTTGCTGTAATCGGTTACACCGAGGCGAACAGATGGCAGGTCGTTGGTATAGCTCCAGGTCTTGGTGCCAACAATCATATTCCACCAAACGCCGCAGTACTTGGTAGGATGAATCCATGAAGTATCCTCGATCTTGCAAGGCTCATTGAGATTCAAAGTCAACTTGCATGAAAGCATATCACGGGCATCATCGCTCACCATCACGGTACGCCAAGGAGTATTGAATGGAGTCTGGATGAATCCCTTTCTGCCCACGGCATCAGGAGTCAACCAAGACTCGAAGGTCAATGTCTTCTCGTCGAGGTTGAGGTGCATGGTTGGATAATCCAGACAGGCAGCCTCGTGGATATTGATATAGAGTCCATCCTTGGTCTTCATCTGGAGAGAGGTCTGAACGCCGGTATCCGAGAAGACGGTGGTAGATGAATTGCTCTTGTAAGCTTCACGGTTTTTCGCAATAATTGGGCGGATACCTGTCAACGGAGTAATGTTGTAGTCATACTCCTGGGTATCGTAATCACCAGGAATCCAATAGGCAGTATGATCGCCTGCCATGGCAAACTGTGTATGCTCCTCCTGGATTACGAAATAGTTAAGGCTTTCCTGCTGTGGGAACTCATAGCGCAAGCCCATACCATAATCATACACACGGAAGCGGATAGTGATGTTACGCTTGGAAGATGCCTGATTCAGGTTTACCTCCATCTCGTTATAGTTGTTGCGGATGGTAGCAGTCTCGCCCCATACTGGCTTCCAGGTTTCATCGAAGGTCGATGTCTTGCTACCGGTCTCTGTGAAACCATCCATCAGACTGGTTTCTTCCATGCCCTTAGAGGCATGCTTATCCTTAGCCAGCTCCAATCCGAGATGAGATGGCTTGCACACAGTCTTTCCCTTATAGCTCATCTCGTAGGTAGGCTGTCCCTTTTCGGATAAAGAGAAAGTTACCGAGACGTTGCCGTTAGGCGACTTGACGGTCTGGGCTGCTGCCAACATCGGGAGCAAGAGACCCATCACTAATAAATTCAGTTTCTTCATTCTGTTTACCTATTGTTTATTCTTTTGTTTATTCGTTAGACTATAGGATATAGCAGCACCGGCAATCAGGAAAACAGCTTCCGTTGCACGCGCTTGCATTATTGCTTGCAAAGATACGAAAAACAAAAATACCCTCCTAAAAATAGAAGGGTATTTTGATGTATAACAATGTGCAAACGGTTGCACACCTTTATTTCTTGTTTGAAGAGTCACCCGCTTAATTGCGACCGCCCTGTGCCACAAGCTCTGTAATGTTAGCCATAAACTCCTTGTTGGCAGCCAACTCCTCCAGACTGAGGTGCATGCGATAGCGCCAGTAGTGCTTTGGATTGGCAGGAATGTTGATGCGCTCGGCTTCAGCATCCGGCAGACGGAGCTTCTCATCAATGGCGAGCCAATCCTGTACGCTCAAGATGCAGAGCATGGATGGAGACGCCAGGTGACGGGCGATGATATCTCTTGCCAACCAACCTGGGAGCGGATGAGGAGCTGGTCCCTCACGATAGAGCATCGTGTTGTAATACTCCTGGGTGCGGGAGATGTTCTCGTCCCACCACATACGCAAGGTTGGCATATCATGACTGGAGATGGTACAGACAGAGCGGTATGGATTACGGCTCAGATGACCGAACTTAACCGTCGGATCCTTTGGCATACTCTGAAGCTCCAGACTCAGAATCTTCAACTCGTCCATCACCCATGGCACACAATCAGGTACCATACCCAGGTCTTCGGCACAAACCAGCATACGGGTAGCCTGAACCAGCTTAGGCAACTTCTTCATCGCCTCGCCATACCAGAACTGGTTGTTGCGACGGTAGAAGTAGTCGTTGTAAAGGCGGTTGAACGCAGCCTTGTCGTTATCATAGAGCGACTCGTAGATGAAGTCGAGCTGTGCAGAGATACGTGGGTGGAAGAGCTCAGGGTCCTTGCGGTCACGCACAAAGAGTACGTCACTGATCAGGGCATACAAGCCATCACGCAACCAGATTTCCTTCTCATCAGTTACATCCTGGAAGAGAGCCTCTACCTTGCGCTGGGTATCTACCTCAGGCTTCATCTGATAGCGCTCCTCATCCAGACGGTCGAGATATTTCTCCTTCACTTCGTCGGCACGCTCATGGAACATACGGTCCAATACCCAGTCGGTAATGAACGGACGGGTGAAGCGGTCCTCCTGGAAGTTCAAGCCGTAACTCTGAATCTCACCACGGGTCATGGCGATAGCTGGCGCAAACTGTCCGAGCAAGCCATGCACGCTATGCACAGGGATTTCCCAAATACGGAAGAAGCCGAGCACGTGGTCGATGCGGTAAGCATCAAAGAACTTCGACATATTCTGGAAGCGGCGGGTCCACCAGAGGCAGCCGTCCTTCAGCATCTCATCCCAGTTGTAGGTAGGGAATCCCCAGTTCTGTCCGTTTACAGAGAAATCATCCGGTGGAGCACCCGCCTGACCATTCATGTTGAAGTACTTAGGCTCCATCCACACATCACAACTATGGCGATGCACACCGATAGGAATATCACCCTTCAGGATGACACCCTTCGCCTTGGCATGCTCGTGTGCCTCCTGCATCTGCTTGTTCAGAATGAACTGCACGAAGTAGAAGAACTCCACGTTCTGGTATGCCTCGGTTTCAGGGTTGGTCAAATCCTTACGCTCAGCCTCATCCCAGACATTATGGTCTGGCCACTGAGAGAAGTCGGCGGTGCCATTCTTGTCACGCAGGTAAGAATACTGTGCGTAAGGCACGAGCCACTGTTGTGTTTCCTGAAAGAAAGCCTTGAAATCGGCTCCCGACATCATCTCTTTACCTTCCTGTGCAAATATCTGTTGCAGATAATCCTGCTTGAAATCATTCACCTTCTCATAATCAATCTGATGCAAGGCATTGAGCTCCTGGCGGGTCTTCTCTGCCTTCTCGCGAGCCTTCTTGTCCTTCAATGCAGGTAAGGCATTCAGATCGGCATACATCGGATGGATAGCAAAGACGCTGATGCAGCTATATGGATAGCTGTCCGTCCAGGTATGGGTGATGGTGGTATCATTGATTGGCAGAAGCTGAAGAACCTTCTGACCGGTAGATGCCACGAGATCAATCATCGTCTTGAGATCGCCGAAATCGCCCACACCGGCACTTTTCTCGCTGCGCAGAGAGAATACTGGCACCTGTGTTCCGGCAAGCTTGCGATTGTAAAGGGCGAAGAATGCCTGATCCAGTTCGTAAGTGATGGCATCACCGGCTTTCATCTCAGGAAGGTCGATGGTGCGGTTCATGGATGTTTCCCAGATCAGCGAATCCTTCTTCTCATTGTAAGCCACAAACTTGAATTCCATGTGGCGAGTCTGCAGATGGGCAGCATCCAGTTCTGCAACCCATTCATTATAAGAGTGCTGAGTCATCTTCAGCATCTTCTTGGCATTCCATGCGCCCAACAGGTTATCAGCGCCCACAACACCTAAGCGATCACCGTCGCGAAGCTGAGGAGCACGCACCACGAGGCGCACGGTCTTGGCATCATTCTGCTCCTTCATCTCTTCTGGAGCCTGATGATTGATACAGTCTGTAAAGGCACTGCTATAGAGATATGCATCCTCTGGAATCACCTTCCAATGATCATACTGGGTCAGATTATTAGCCTTCAGGGCTGTAAGTTCCAGACGATGCTTCACAAGAAGCCATTCTGTCTTAACCACCACGCCGTCTCGCTCTACACTATAATAATAGGTATAGGCTTTGGCGGGTTGTTTTACACACCAGTCAACCGACCACTCCTTACCATTGAGAGTAGCCATAGGAAGTTTCAGTTTTTCTTCATCATCCTCCTGTATGTTCAAGACGAGTTGCTCGCCGAACATTGTTCCGTATTCTATATGAAAATGTATCGTCATAAGAGTCCGTTAGAAGTTAGTTTATATTTAATTTTATTATTTTCAGTGCGAAATTAGCAAAAAAAATCGTAAGTATATAATTTCTATGTGCACAATTTCAGACAAATCCTGCACAAACGTTTGCACGGGTTTTACTTATACACTCATTCATGACCTTTAATAATGCCTACAGACAATGCACCGGCGATAAGCAACACGCCAGCCACAATCATCATATCGCTCTGATGAGAACCAACCAGACTCAGAACAGTACCACCGCAGATGGCAGCCACAATCTGAGGAATACAGATGGTTCCGTTGAACAAGCCCAGGTAAGCGCCCATGTGACCATAACCCTGCAGAGCATTGGTTACGAAAGTGAAAGGCATCGCCAACATGGCAGCCCAGCCGGCACCAATCATCAGGAATGGGATAAACTGCAGATACTGATCGTGCAGGAATGGGATGAGAGCGAAGCCCACACCACCTATAATCAAGCTCACACTATAAGCCATCTTGGTATTCTTGAACTGAGGAAGAACCACTGCCCAGAGCACACTGCCTACTGCCTGAAAGGCAAAGAGGATGCCTACCCAGTTGCCTGCCGCCTGGAACTCTGCCGACTTTGGATCGGTGGTATTCCATACGGTCTCAGCGATGGCACCTGTAGAATAGTTCCAGAGATAAAGGAAAGCAGCCCAACAGAAGAACTGAACCAGTCCCACCTTCCAGAAAGTAGAAGGTGCGTTTTTCAAGAGGGTAATCCAGTCTGCCTTGCCCTCTTCTTCCTTTTCTACCTCGCCAGCTACACCATTATAGGCAGCATACTGCTGAGGATTCCACTCCTTCACCTTCATCGTGGTATAGATGACACAGAGGATGAGGATGGCAGCGCCCACGTAGAACGACCAGATCACAGAATCAGGCACCACGCCCTCTTCGGCTACATTCTTGATACCCAGGAAGGTAAAGAGGAATGGAAAGATATATCCGGCTACAGAACCGGCATTGCAGAGGAAACTCTGGATAGAGTAAGCCTTTGCCTTCTGCTTCTCGTTTACCATATCGCCTACCAGCATCTTGAAAGGCTGCATCGCCATATTGATGCTCGTATCGAGGAACATCAGGGCAATCAAGCCGAAGAGCATCGCACCGCTTACCGTCAGACCGAGAGAGCCGGAATTCGGCAGCAGGCACATCACGAGTACGGCGACCGTGGCTCCCACAAAGAGATAAGGGATGCGGCGACCAAAACGGCACCAGGTCTTGTCACTCAATGTGCCGACAATAGGCTGTACAAGGATTCCCATCAATGGAGGGAGAATCCAGAAATAACTCAAGTTGTGTGGATCAGCACCCAACGTTGCAAAGATTCGGGAGATGTTGGCGCTCTGAAGAGCGTAGGCAATCTGTACTCCGAAGAATCCGAAGCTCAGATTCCAGAGCTTCCAGAAACTTAAATCAGGTTTTTGTGTCATATTGTTGTTATTTTAAAATTTCAATTTTATCGGGTAGTTCCTCGAACCACCAGACGAGTTCTTACCACTCGCTTCTCAACGTCATGCGTAGGGGTGGATCCTTCCACCAGTCCGATGAGAATATTGGCAGCCTCTTCGCCTACAGCCACTCCACGCTGTTCTACCGTGGTGAGCATCGGATCGCAAGCCTTGGCTCTGTCGCCATTGGTAAAGCCACAGATACTGATGTCATTCGGCACATCGAAGCCCATTCGCTTGGCTGTATAGAGAATGCCTATCGCCGTATCATCATTGATGGCGAAGAAAGCATCCGGATGATTTTCTTCCCTCAATATCTCTGGGGTAACCACCTCTGCCTGGGCACGGTTGTCACAGATTCTCACCCAGTCGGGGTTCTCCGTCAATCCATGTTTCACCAGTGCATCATGATAACCGTTATAACGGTTCTTGGAGATTTCCATATTCATCGGCGAACCGTAGAAGGCTATCTTCTTGCAGCCCGTATCCACCAGATGGGTAACGGCGGTAAAGGCGCCCATATAGTCATCTACTACCACTCGGGAGCAGTTCACGCCCGTACAGATTCTATCGTAGAAGACGAGAGGCACGCCATTGTTCATCAACTTCTCGAAATGGGCGTACTGCTTGGTATCCTTCGCCTGTGATACGATGATACCACATACCTTATTCTTATAGAAGTCCTCGCAGATGGCCACTTCCTTGTCGTATCTTTCGTTACTCTGTGCCACCATCACACGATATCCGCGGGCTCTCGCCTCCTCCTCTATGCCCGAAAGGACGGACATAAAATAATAATGTACGAACTCCGGTACAATGACTCCGATGACCTTCATCGGCTGTACCTTGCTATGGCGCAAAGCCTCACCAAGCATGTTCGGAAAGAAATTATGTTCACGCGCAAAAGTCTGGATACGCTCCTTCTGGGCAGCACTGATTCTAGGACTGTCCTTCAACGCCCGGCTCACTGTAGCAACACTGACTCCCAGTTCGCGAGCAATATCTTTCATTGTTATGTTGTTATTTTCGTTCATGTTGTTTTAAATCACGCTGCAAAATTAGGCAAATATCCGCTATTTTGTACTTTTTTTGTTGACCTAAATCAAGCAAAAGGAATGCAAACGTTTGCGCATAAGAAATAACGGAATTAACTGAAAAATAGTACATCGTATCGAAAAAGACTTTAATTTTGCACCCAGAAAGAATAAACAATTAGACAACTCGACCTCTTTACATAAACAGGCCAGAGACTAAAAGCAGAATATTCATTTTAAGAATAACAATAGTATAAACATAAACTTAAAAATCAAGCAAATGATGAAGCAGGTAAAAATTAAATTACCTCTCAGAGCATTGACCCTCGCAGGTGGTCTGCTTCTGACGGTGAGTTCCTTTGCGCAGACTAATGCGATTAAGGGACATGTGAAGGATGCTTCCGGTGAGCCTGTCATGGGTGCTACCATTACAGTGAACGGTAAGGCAGTAGGTATTACCGACATGGATGGTAACTTCTCTGTTGACGCAGCTCCAGGTACTAATCTGACTTTCACCTATCTGGGAATGACTCCACAGACCGTGAAGGCTTCTAAAGAAATGAGCATTACCTTGCAGGATGACTCTAAGTCTTTGAATGAGGTCGTAGTCATCGGTTATGGTGTGGCTAAGAAGTCTGACTTAACCGGTTCTGTTACAGCTATCAAGCCAGACTCTAAGAACAAGGGTGTGGTTGTCAACGCACAGGATATGCTTACAGGTAAGGTTGCCGGTGTAAACATTACCAGCAACGACGGTACTCCTGGTGGTGGTGCCAAGATCCGTGTTCGTGGTGGTTCTTCTCTGAACGCATCTAACGACCCATTGATCGTTATCGATGGTCTGGCAATGGACAACGATGGTGTTAAGGGTCTTTCTAACCTCCTTTCTGTAGTAAACCCACAGGATATTGAGTCTTTCAGTGTCTTGAAGGATGCTTCTGCAACTGCTATCTACGGTTCCCGTGGTTCTAACGGTGTCATCATCATTACAACCAAGAAGGGTCGCAAGGGTCAGAAGCCTACCGTTTCTTACTCTGGTAGCGTAACCATCAGCGAGAAGAAGAACACAATTGATGTTCTTAACGCTGACGAGTTCCGTGCAACAGTTGAAAAACTGTATGGAAAAGACAGTGAGGCTTATAGCGCACTGGGTACAGCCAACACCAACTGGCAGGACCTGATTTACCGTACAGCTATCAGCCACGACCACAACATTACAGTTTCTGGCGCAGCTAAGTCTCTCCCATACCGTGTTTCTGTAGGTTATACAGACCAGCAGGGTATCGTCAAGACATCAGACTTCAAGCGTGCTACAGCATCTTTGAACTTGAACCCATCATTCTTCAAGGATCACTTGACATTGAACCTGAATGCCAAGGGTATGTATGCCAGAACCTTATATACTGATGGTTCTGTAGTTTCATCAGCTGTAAGAATGGACCCAACCCAGGATCCATACAACTTTACATCTGAATATCACAAGAATCAGCTCAGAGACAAAGATGGCAACAGTCTCCTGGACCAGACTCTCAAGAACTATGGTGGCTATTTCCAGTGGTCAAAGAAAGCAGAGTATGGTGATAACACATGGCCTTTCACTTTTGACAGCACCACACAGATGCCTAACCCTCTGTCTTTGCTGGATCAGGGCAGTCAGATTGCTCACAGCCGTTCATTCATCGGTAGTGCAGACATCGACTATAAGGTACACGGTTTCGAGGACTTGAGATTGCATGCTACCTTGGGTGCAGATATCTCAAAGGGTCGCCAGAGCCAGTCATTTGCTACATCTTGCACAAACGCATTGTACTATGGCAGCTACGGTGGTGAGGAAATTCTGAAGCGCAACCTCTCTTTGAGTGCTTACGCTCAGTACTACAAGGATTTCAACAAGATTCATCACTTCGACATCATGGCAGGTTATGAGTGGCAGCACTTCTGGCGCAGCAAGAACAATGACTATGTAGGTTATTATCCTGAAACAAATAACGATGCAAGTCTTAAAGGTACAGAGCGTCCTCATACTCCATATAGCGAGAAGAGCGAAAGCTACCTGGTATCTTTCTTCGGACGTGCCAACTATACCTTGCTCGACCGTTACTTCCTGACAGCAACCGTTCGTGATGATGGTTCTTCACGTTTCAAGGAGCACTGGGCATGGTTCCCATCATTCGCTTTTGCATGGAAGGCTAACGAAGAGGCGTTCCTGAAGAACGCTGACTGGTTGTCTGACTTGAAACTCCGTCTGGGCTATGGTAAAACTGGTCAGCAGGCTGGTTCTATCGGTGACTATGAGTGGATTCCTTCTTATGCTATCAGCACTGGTACAAACGGTTTCTATCCTGTTACTGGTACAGGTGAGCTCTACAGACCAAACAACTACCGTCCTGACTTGAAGTGGGAAACAACCACTACCTACAACGTAGGTTTGGACTGGGGCATCATGGATCAGAGATTGTCTGGTAGCGTAGATTGGTACTACAGAAAGACTACCGACTTGTTGAACTATGCTCCACTTCCTTCTATGGCAGGTTACAAGAACCAGGCATGGCAGAACATCGGTTCCTTGAAGAATACCGGTGTTGAAGCAGCTATTACCTGGCGTGCTATCCAGACCAAGGACTGGTTCTGGACCATGACATACAACTTCACTTACAACAAGAACGAGATTACCGACTTGAATGGTGTATCAGAGAATGGTGCTCCTGTTGTTAATACAAACATCAAGGTAGGTGATGGTTCTGGTGCTTATCTGCAGGCTAACCAGGTGGGTTATGCAATGAACTCATACTATGTTTACCAGCAGGTTTACGACAAGAACGGCAAGCCAATTGAGAACTGCGTAGTTGACCGTAACGGTGACGGTAAGATCAATGAAAGCGATAAGTATCTCTACAAGAGCCCAGCAGCTCCTGTAACTATGGGCTTCTCTTCTCGCCTGGAATACAAGAACTGGGACTTCGGTTTCTCTTTGCGTGCAAGCCTCGGCAACTATGTATATAACAATGTTGAGCAGGGCATGAGTAACATGAATACAGGTGAGTGGTTCTCTAACTCTTTGAAGTACTTCTCTAACCGTTTGAAGAGTACAGTTGAGAGAAACTGGCAGACCTACGAAATCACTTCTAAGTTGTCTGACTACTATGTGAAGAACGCTTCATTCCTGAAGTGTGACAACATCACATTGGGTTACAGCTTCAACAACCTGTTTAAGTCAAGCGGCTGGCATGGACTTTCAGGTCGTGCATACGCTACTGCATCAAATGTATTCACAATAACCAATTATGACGGTTTGGATCCAGAAGTAGGCGATGGTTATGACAACAACCTCTACCCACGTCCATTCTCTGTAGTAGTTGGTCTTAGCTTGAATTTCTAATAAGAAAGGATATCAATTATGAAAAAATATATTAAAAATATTGTTCCTGTAGCAGCACTCCTGCTTACAATGGGAACAACAACATCATGTGTCGGTGATTTGGACGTTACTCCGATTAACCCAAACATCCAGACAAACCTTAACATCGATGGTCTTTTCAACAAGTGCTACGCTAACTTTGCCATGGCTGGTAATGGTGGTGCTAATGGCGATTGCGACATTGATGGTATTGATGGTGGTACATCTGGTTTTGTACGCCAGACATTCAATGCAAACGAGCTCACAACCGATGAAGCTATCTGCGGTTGGGGTGATGATGGTATTGCCGGCTTCTGCTATAATAACTACAATGCCACAAACCCAATGTTGACCGGTTTGTACGCCCGTATTACAACTGGTATTGCTTATTGCAACCAGTATCTTGCTGAAGCAGGAGATCAGGATGCAACCAAGCTTGCTGAGGTTCGCTTCCTGAGAGCATACGAATACTATAGCTTGATGGATGCATGGGGCAACATCCCATTTACACTTCAGCCATTGACCAAGCCTGAAAGATATACCAGAGCACAGACTTACGAATGGCTCGAGAAGGAGCTTCTTGAAATAGAACCAAACCTTTCTGAAGCAAAGGCTAAGAAGTCATCAGATGCCGGTTACGGCCGTGTAGATAAGGCTGCATGCTGGTTGCTTCTCTCCCGCCTCTACCTCAATGCAGAGGTTTATACTGGCACAGCTCAGTGGGAAAAGGCAAAGGAATACGCCAAGAAGGTGATGGATTCATCTTATAAGCTGAACACCACAAGCGTAAACGGCTGGAGTGCTTACCAGATGCTCTTCATGGGCGATAACGGTGAGACTGATGCAGCTTACGAGGGTATCTTCCCTCTCTTGCAGGATGGTTTGAAGACCACAAGCTGGTGTTCAACACTCTTCCTGTTGGCTTCTACCTACGATCAAGATATGCACGCAAATCCAAACAACCCTTCAGCTACCAATGGTACTGACCAGGCTTGGGGTGGTAACCGCGCTCGTCCTGACTTGGTGAAGAAGTTCTTCCCTACTGGTAACGTTCCAAATCTTGAAAGCTACGCTACAGCAGAAGCTGCCGGTGACGACCGTGCTCTCTTCTGCGGTGTAAACCGTACATTGGATAATGATGACGTTTCTACTTTCAAGAGCGGTTTCGCTGTTGCTAAGTTTACCAACTTCAAGACAGACGGTAGTGCAGGTCATGATGCTACATTCCCAGATGCAGACTACTTCCTGATGCGTGCAGCAGAGGCTTACCTGAACTTTGCAGAGGCTGATGCCCGCCTCAATGGTGGAGAGACTACAGCTGAAGGTACAGCAGCTATCAATGCTATCCGCAAGCGTGCAAATGCCTCTACCCGTCCTGAAGACAAGAGCTATTCTCTGAACGATATCTGCGATGAATGGAGCCGTGAGTTCTACTTCGAGGGTCGCCGTCGTATGGATCTGATTCGTTTCAACCGTTATGGTGGCAATGTCAACTACAACTGGCAGTGGAAGGGTGGCACCAAGGAAGGTCGCAACTTCTCTAAAGATTTGAATATCTTTGCTATCCCAACCAACGAGTTGACATCTAACAAGAATCTGATTCAGAACCCTGGATATTAATTCGTAAACATAAAAAGAAATTCATTATGAAAAATATAATTAAATCAGCTCTACTCGTTGTCATGAGTTTAACTCTCATGACAGCTTGTAGCGACGACAATGACTCTAATCCGTCTATTCAGACACCAACAGAGTTCAAATTGAATACTCCAGCATTGGTGAATACACCAATCGACCTGGCGAATTCGTCTAAGATTATGTTGACCTGCTCACAGCCTAACTATGGCTATACAGCTAGCGTTCAATATACAGTACAGGTTGCAACAGATGAAAATATGACTGATGCTGTTGAGCTTTCAGAAACCAGCACAAGTGCCAAGGTTGCAATTGATGCAGCTTCATTGGCAAGTACCTTGACTAACATCTATGTGCAAAAAGGCAAGACTGAGGCTGATTTCCCTATGGACGTAAAGGCTTACTTCCGCTTGAAGGCAAATATTGTGACCAGCAATGGTAATGTTGTAGAAGGAACAGAGATTCTTTCTAATGTAGTTTCACTCAACAATATTCACCTCTTGTTCTCATTGCCACCAGTCAATTTGCCTAAGAATGTATATGTAGTAGGTAACTTCTGTGACTGGAAATGGGACAATTGCTTCGATATGGTTCAGGTTTATGGTACAGAGGATACATTCTGGCATCTTGTCTATATCGACGATAGCGGTATCAAGTTCAATACTGCAGAAGCATGGAATAATAACGAAGTTGGTTATGCTGGTATTACTGTTTCTGGCGACTGCAAGAACGACATCATTGACAATGGAGGCAATATCGCTTCCAAGAACCCAGGCTGGTATCTCGTAATCGTAACAACATCTGTTGTAAACCGTGAAATCCACTATGACGTTCAGTTCAACAAGCCAACAATCTGGCTCATTGGTCCTGCAGCTGGTAGCGACGATTTCGCAGAGGAAGCTGAAGGCTGGTCATTCACCGTACCTACAACCAAGGACGGAGAATTCGTATCTCCTGCATTCGTAGGTTCAGTTCCTGCTGGTACTGATAAGGGTGTACGTATGTACGTTAAGATTCCTGGACACGACTGGTGGCATTCTGAGTTCGTCACATTAGACGGTAAGATCAAGTACCGTGCAACAGGCGGCGACCAGGATAGAGCTACAGGTTCTGTAGGTCAGCAGGTTCACCTCAACATCGCTAAGGGAACTGGTGAAATCAAGTAAATAACGATTTAAAATCGAAAGACAATGAAAAAGTTATCATTATATATCTCTATCGCACTTGCAGGCCTCTTTATGGGGTCCTGCAGCGAAGATTTCAAAGACTGGGCAGATCCTCAGACTAACCCACAGGAAGATGCCATCACAATTCCTGGCTACCAGGCAAGTGCAGTAGACGCATTAGACCTGGCTAAAGTAGCAGAAGACAGCATGAATGTTTATACCATCAGCTCTGCCACTCTTCCTGAAGGTTTCGAATTGGGAAACAGCCGAATCGAACTGACCCCAGAGGGTGTAGAAAATGCAACTGCCACAGAAGTAAAGACTTCTAATGATGGTAAAGCTGCCAAGGCAGACCTGCAGGCTCTTATTGAAAGCGTTTATGGAAAGGCTCCTGTAGCTCGCACCTTCGACGGTCATGTTTACACAACTGCCGTAAAGGATGGACAGGCTGCTTTGATTGACGCAGGTACTGTAAAGGTGACAGCTACACCTGTAGCTCCTAACATCTCTCAGAACTACTATATCATTGGTGGTACTTTGGATTGGACAGCTGATGCAGCAAAGACCCAGAAGTTCAACCATAGCGACATTAATGTTTACGATGACCCAATCTTCACAATCACAATTCCAGCAAAGGAGGGTGACGATACTTGGTTCGGTATTGTAGATGACGCAGCTTGCGAAGGTGTAGCTAATGGTGACTGGAGTTCTGTTCTCGGTACAGCAAAAGGTAACGGCAATAACGCTCTGAATGAAACAGAGCAGTTGGATACCCGTGCAAAGGTTGGCAACGATGCATCATTCAAGGTTCCTAAAAGTACTGGTGCCAAGTACATCAAGGTTGAGATCAATATGTTGGAATACACCTACAAGATTACTCCTCTCTCATTCGGTGAGTACTTCTATGAGATTGGCGGTGATTCTAATTGGAAGACAACAAATGCCCTCTATGGTGGAAATGGTGACGGCAAGTATCAGGGATTCTATTACCTGAATGGCGAGTTCAAGTTCAAGCCAAAGGCTGGAACTGATGACTGGGCAGGTGACTATGAATTCGATGGCGAAGGCAAGATTGCCGACAATGGCGGCAAAAACTGCCCTGACCCAGGTGCAGGTTTCTACAAGATTGACGTTGACTTGCAGGCTGGTACATACGCTCTTACTCAGGTGAAGTCTATCACTGTCGTAGGTAACCACAATGGTTGGAAGCAGGATGACGCTAACTGCCACATGACATACAATAAGGAAGCAGGTTGCTGGGAGCTCACAACCACATTGAAGGATGGCTTCAAGTTTGCCATGAATGATGATTGGGCTATAAGCTGGGGTGGTGCAAACAACGACCCTACTGCTTACGACAACATCTCTGTTAATAATGGTAAGGATCTCAATGTTCCTGCAGGCGAAGGCACCTACAAGATTCAGCTCTACCTCTCTCACGAGGGTGCTAACAAGGTGGTTCTCACCAAGAAGTAATGAAAGAGTAATAGATTTACTTCATCACGAATATATATAATTTATAGGCGACTCTCAGATTCTGGGAGCCGCCTATTTTCGTTTCATCCTCCAGTATTTCAATGTAAGCCATCGGCAGAAAGAACTATTTGCAGAAAATATTTAAGGTGAATCATAAATCTCCTTTCACGGAATGTGGATTGTATTGAAAATAAGAGAGTTAAGTGTGAAAGGAAAAATCTATTTATTTTGAGATGGTAATTGATGGCTAAGCTTAAATATGGCGATGTGCCTTGCTCCAATAGGGAATAGTGGGTGTTTTGATAATGAATAGTGGGTGCTTTGATAATGAATAGTGGGTGACTTTGTTATGAATGCTGGGATAAAGGATAGTAACCAGAAGGATGAGGGATAGATGTTAGCAGGAGAAAAGGGGTGAGTTATCGGCTGGACGACTAAGTTCGTCTATATGGATGACTCGGGTCATCTATATGGCTCACTACCGTCATCTATATGGATGACCCGGGTCATCCGATACAAAGAAGCCTTTTCTATTCCTTTTGTGATAGTTGCTTTCTCCCTTAGACTAAGTTGCTTTCTCCTTATATGAATAGTCCTATCTACTGATTATTATTGTTGTTTCAGAGAATTCTCCTTTCACACTTAAGCAACTGATTATAAGTATATTCTGATGATTGTGAAAGGAATAAGCACAGATTGCACCCTTATTCTCCACTTAGCATTAGTGACTATAAATAACTTTACAAGTCAAATGCAATAAAATATTTCCTTAAGAGAAAATTTTCAATCTCTTCTTTCCCCATTTTCCGGGAGTTTCTCCTTGACTGTCTCTTTTTGGAATATTATTTACATAGCATAGTCTATATGCCAGCAGAAGGAAGGACTATGATGTGATTCCCCCTCTCACCAGCCACTTCGCAAAGAAGCGGTCGCTTACTAATCGGTTTAACACAGATACAGATGCAAACGTTTGCGCATTTCTTTTGCGTGATTTACATCAGTTGGAGAAACAACTCACCGATTTTCGTCGTAACTTTGCAACAGTTATCAAAGCAACAACTCTAACTGGATAAATATGAACTATAATAATAAAAATGA